>DATCZS010000058.1:0-13208 GCA_036525795.1 Acidimicrobiia bacterium
CGGTGGGTGCGGGCCGTGTGGTCAAGATCACCAAGTAGCCGGCCGGTTGGGTCGGCTGGTCCCAAGTCCCACACAGGCTTGAGACTCGAGACTCAAGACTTGAGACTTGAGACCAAACGAACGAAGTGAGTTGAAATGGCAGATCAGAAGATCCGGATCAGGCTCAAGGCGTACGACCACCAGGTCGTCGATGAGTCCTCGCGCAAGATCGCCGAGACCGTGGTTCGGACCCAGGCGAAGATCAAGGGTCCGGTGCCTCTGCCCACGGAGATCCATCGGTACTGCGTCATTCGCGGTCCGCACGTGGACAAGGATTCGCGCGAGCACTTCGAGCTGCGCATCCACAAGCGGCTCATCGACATCCTCGAGCCGACCCCCAAGACGGTGGACTCCTTGATGCGTCTCGATCTGCCGGCAGGCGTGGAAGTGGAGATCAAGCTGTGAACGCCATCATCGGAGAGAAGCTGGGCATGACCCAGGTCTTCGACGACGACGCCCGGGCGATTCCGGTCACCGTCATCAAGGCCGGCCCGTGCCACGTCGTGCAGATCAAGCGTCCCGACCCCGACGGCTACTCGGCGATCCAGGTCAGCTTCGGCGAGGTGAAGCCCAACCGGGTGAACAAGCCGCAGGCGGGGCATTTCGCCGTGGCCGAGGTCGCCCCGGCGCGCCATCTGGTCGAGTTCCGTGTCGATGACGTCGACGGGTACGAGGTCGGCCAGGAGCTCGACCTCGGAGCGATGTTCACGGCCGGCGGCAAGGCCGACGTGACGGGCGTGTCGAAGGGCAAGGGCTTCCAGGGCGTGATGAAGCGCCACAACTTCTCCGGTCAGGGCGCCAGCCACGGCAATCACAAGAAGCACAGGGCGCCCGGCTCGATCGGCGCATGCGCCACGCCCGCCCGGGTGTTCAAGGGAATGAAGATGGCAGGTCGAATGGGCGGCGAGCGGACCACGATCCTGAACCTCGATGTGGTCGGAGTCGACACCGAGCGCGGCCTGCTGCTGCTCGGCGGTGCGGTGCCCGGGCCCAACGGGAGCGTCGTGATCGTCCGCGAGGCCGTGAAGACTGCGAAGGGAGCCGCTCATGGCTGATCTCAAGGCGCCGCTGTTCGCAGCAGACGGGACCTCCAGAGGCGACGTCGCCCTCGACCCGGAGGTGTTCGGGATCGAGCCCAACATGGCGGTGATGCACCAGGTGGTGACGGCCCAGCTCGCGGCCGCCCGTTCGGGGAGCGCCTCCACCAAGACCCGAGGCGAGGTCCGCGGCGGCGGCCGGAAGCCCTGGCGGCAGAAGGGACTCGGCCGTGCCCGGCATGGCTCGATCCGTTCCCCGCAGTGGGTGGGGGGCGGAATCGCCCACGGACCCAAGCCGCGCGACTACAGCCAGCGCACTCCCAAGAAGATGAAGCGGCTGGCGCTCCGCTCGGCGCTGTCGGCGCGGGCGTCCGAGGCGGCAGTCGTCGTGGTCGAGCCGATCGATTGGCCCACCCCCAGGACGAAGGACGCCGCCGGCCTGCTGGCGAAGATGTCGGTCTCGGGGAAGACGCTTCTCGTGCTGAGCCGCACCGACGAGGTGGCGCACCGGTCGTTCCGGAACCTGTCCGACGTGCGGATCGTCGAGCCGGGGCAACTCACGACGTACGACGTGCTGTGGTCCGATCGGGTGGTGTTCACCTCTTCGACCGTCGGGGCGGTAGGCCGTCCCACCGGCTTCGGCGTGAGCGATTCCGACTTCGTCAAGGAAGGAGCCAAGGCGTGATGAAGAACCCCCGCGACATCATCCTTCAGCCCGTGGTCTCCGAGAAGTCGTATGACCTGATCGAGCACCAGAACACTTACACCTTCGTGGTGGACCCCCGTTCCAACAAGACGGAGATCCGCCAGGCCGTCGAGGCGATCTTCGACGTGACGGTGACGCGCGTGAACACCCAGAACCGTCCGGGGAAGGTGAAGCGCACCGGCTACGTGGTCGGGAAGCGGAAGAACGTGAAGCGAGCGCTGGTCACGCTCGCCGAGGGAGACGACATCGACCTTTTCGGAGTCTGAGATGGCCGTCAAGAAGAGAAAGCCGACGTCGGCGGGACGCCGTTTCCAGACGGTGTCCGACTTCGCCGAAGTCACCAAGGCAAAGCCGGAGAAGTCGCTGCTCGACAAGAAGTCGTCGACCGGTGGACGCAATGTGAGCGGCAAGGTGACGTCGCGCCATCGGGGCGGCGGCCACAAGCAGAAGTACCGACTGGTCGACTTCCGGCGCGTCAAGGACGGCGTCCCGGCCAAGGTGGCTGCGATCGAGTACGACCCGAATCGCAATGCCCGCATCGCCCTGCTGCACTACGTCGACGGGGAGAAGCGCTACATCCTGGCTCCGATCGGGGTCAAGCCGGGCGACATGCTCGAGTCGGGGTCCGGTGCCGACATCCGCGCCGGAAACGCCCTTCCACTGCGCAACATCCCGGCCGGTACCACGGTGCATGCCATCGAGATGCGGCCCGGCGGCGGGGCCAAGCTGGCCCGTTCTGCCGGCGCCGCAGTCCAGCTCATGTCCAAAGAGGGGGACAAGGCGCTCCTGCGGCTCCCCTCGGGCGAGATGCGCACGGTGCCGCTCGACTGTCGGGCGACCGTGGGTCAGGTGGGCAACACCGAGTCCGAGCTGATCAAGCTCGGCAAGGCCGGACGCAACCGGTGGAAGGGTGTCCGTCCCCAGACGCGCGGCGTGGCGATGAACCCGGTCGACCACCCCCTCGGCGGTGGTGAGGGCAAGAGCTCGGGAGGTCGTCATCCGGTGAGCCCATGGGGCAAGCCGGAAGGTCGCACCCGGAAGAAGAAGAAGTCGTCTGACAAGGACATCGTGCGGCGGCGGTCCACGAAGGGTCGGAGGTAGAGATGGCACGAAGCCTGAAAAAGGGACCTTTCGTCGACGATCACCTGATCGAGAAGATCGAGGGTCTCAACGCACAGAACCAGAAGCGCGTGATCCGCACGTGGAGCCGGCGTTCGACGATCGTCCCCGAGATGATCGGCCACACGATCGCCGTCCACGACGGCCGCAAGCACATCCCGGTGTACATCACCGAGTCGATGGTGGGACACAAGCTGGGGGAGTTCGCTCCCACCCGCACGTTCCGCGGCCACGCCGACAAGCGCGAGAAGGCGGCGAGGCGCTCATGAGAGTTCGAGCCCAAGCCAAGTACATCCGGCAGTCGCCGTACAAGGTCCGTCAGGTGCTCGACCTGGTGCGTGGACTGACGGTGCCCGAGGCCCGGGCGGTGCTGAGCCATGCCAATCGGCGTGCGGCCGAGCCCGTGTCCAAGGTGCTCACCTCGGCGATCGCCAATGCCGAGCACAACCACGCCCTCGACGCCGATGACCTGATCGTGGCCGAGGCATACGCGGACGAGGGGCCCACCCTGCGTCGCTACCGCCCGCGGGCGCGTGGGCGGGCGACCCGGATCCGCAAGCGCACGAGCCACATCACGATCGTGGTGTCCGATGGAACGAAAGAGGTGAATTGATGGGCCAGAAGATCCACCCGTATTCGTTCCGTTTGGGAATCGTCACGGACTGGAAGTCCAAGTGGTACTCGGACAAGAACTACGTCGAGCTGGTCAACGAGGACAGCCAGATCCGCGACTATCTGCGCGGTGAGCTGCGCCGCGGTGCGGTGTCGCGCATCGACATCGAGCGCACGCGCGACCGGGTCGTCGTCGAGATCCACACCGCCCGTCCGGGCGTGGTGATCGGCCGTCGCGGCGCCGAGGCGGAGCGCCTTCGCGCCGCCCTGGAGAAGATCGCGTCGAAGCCCGTGAAGCTCAACATCATCGAGCTCAAGGACGCCGACACCGATGCCCAGCTTCTGGCACAGGGAATCGCCGACCAGTTGGAGGGCCGTGTCGCCTTCCGTCGGGCGATGAAGCGAGCGGTGACCACGGCGATGAAGGCGGGCGCCGAAGGCGTCCGCGTGGAGTGCAAGGGCCGTCTCGGCGGCGCCGACATGGGTCGGCGCGAGTGGTACCGCGAGGGCCGGGTCCCGCTGCACACGCTGCGGGCCGACATCGACTTCGGCGTTGCGACCGCACGCACCACGGTGGGCGCCATTGGCGTCAAGGTGTGGGTCTACAAGGGCGAGGTCGTCGGTCGCTCCGGTTCCTCGACCGAGAAGATCGCCGCCGAGGCGGCGCTGGCGACCGGCGGGCCTGCGGCCCGTGGCCGCAGCGCCTCCCCCAAGGCCCGGGCGGAGCAGGCTGCCGGAGAGCAGCGGGTGCCCCGTCTCATCGAGGCCGGCGGCGGCAAGCGGGTCGTGGAGGCCCCTGCCGGCAAGCGTGAAGGCGGCAAGCGCCTCATCGAGGCGGGCGGCGGTCGCCGTCGCCCGCTCCCCGGGGAGGCCGAGGCCGAGTATCGCGAGGAGCGGGAGGTCGCCGAGACCACCGAGCCACTCGTACCCGCCGAGGTGGCGGGGGACGTCGAGGGGGCGGAGACGGCCGGTCCCGAGGCGGCCGCTCCCGAGCAGGCCGAGGTGTCACCAGACCCCGAGACGGCCGCGTCCGAGCAGCCAGAGGCCGACTCCGGTCCGGAGGATGCAGCGGTGTCCGATGCCGATGCCGCCGAGGAAGAGGAGTAGCCGACGATGTTGATGCCAAAGCGCGTCAAGCACCGGAAGGTGCATCGAGGTCGCCGGTCGGGGGTGGCCAAGGGCGGCACTGCGGTGACGTTCGGCGAGTTCGGGCTGCAGGCGGTCGACAGTGGCTGGATCACGGCCCGTCAGATCGAGTCGGCTCGTGTCGCCATCACCCGGACCGTGCGCCGCGGCGGGAAGGTGTGGATCAACATCTTCCCGCACAAGCCGGTTACCCAGAAGCCGGCGGAGACCCGTATGGGTTCTGGCAAGGGCAACCCCGAGTTCTGGGTTGCCGTGGTGAAGCCGGGACGCGTCATGTTCGAACTGGCCGGCGTGCCGGAGGATCTCGCCCGCGAGGCCATGCGCAAGGCGGGCAACAAGCTTCCGGTGCGGACCCGATTCGTCACCCGGGAGGACGCATGAACGTCAGCGAGATGCGCGAGATGACAATGGACGAGCTGGTCGAGGCACTCGACGAGGCGAAGGACGAGTTGTTCAACCTTCGCTTCCAGCTCGCCACCAATCAGCTGGCCAACACGGCGCGTATCGGTGAGGTGAAGCGTGACATCGCCCGCCTGCAGACCGTGATGCGAGCCGCAGAGATCGAGGCGTGGCACGCCCAGCAGGCGGCCACCGGGGAGGAAGCGTGATGGACGAGCGAACTCGACGCAAAGTGCGTGTGGGTGTCGTCGTCTCCGATGCGCGAGACAAGACCGTGACGGTCGAAGTGCCCACGTCGTTCAAGCATCCACGCTACGACAAGGTGGTTCGCCGGAGCACGAAGTTCCACGCGCACGACGAGGCCAACGACGCCCGCATCGGTGACACCGTACGAATCATGGAGACCCGACCCATCTCGAAGTCGAAGCGCTGGAGGGTGGTCGAAGTCGTGGAGCGTGCCAGATGATCCAGCAGGAATCGCGACTCAAGGTCGCCGACAATTCGGGGGCGCGCGAGGTGCTCTGCATCCGGGTGCTCGGTGGTTCCCACCGGCGCTACGCCGGCATCGGTGACGTGATCGTCGGTGCCGTCAAGGAGGCAACACCTGGCGGGAACGTCAAGAAGGGGGAGGTCGTCAAGGCCGTGGTGGTCCGCACCCGCAAGGAGCGCCGGCGGACGGACGGGACGTACATCCGTTTCGACGACAACGCCTGCGTGATCATCGACAACAACCAGCAGCCGCGTGGCACTCGCATCTTCGGGCCTGTCGCCCGGGAGCTTCGTGACAAGAAGTTCATGCGCATCGTCTCGCTGGCTCCTGAGGTGATCTGACATGACGAAGTTGAGAACCGGAGACACGGTGATGGTGATCGCCGGCAAGGATGCCGGGAAGCAGTCCCGCATCGAGAAGATCTTTCCCCGCGAGGACAAGGTGCTGGTGGAGGGCGTGAACGTCGCCAAGAAGCACAGCAAGGCCAATCCCCAGCAGCCCAACAGCGGAGGGATCATCGACCGCGACATGCCCATCCACGTGTCCAACGTGATGATCGTGTGCAAGGACTGCGGGCCGACGCGCATCGGAGCCAGGGTCGACCCGAAGAAGGGCAAGATCCGGGTGTGCAAGAAGTGCGGAGGTGACCTGTGACCCCCCGCCTCAAGGTCAAGTACCGCGACGAGGTGGCGCCGGCCATTCGCGAGCAGCTCGAGCTGGAGAACGCGATGCAGGTGCCCCGCTTCACCAAGATCGTGGTGAACATGGGCGTCGGCGATGCCGTCACCGATCGCAAGGCGATCGAGTCGGCGATGGAGGAGCTCTCCATCATCACCGGTCAGAAGCCGAAGCTGAACCGCGCCCGCAAGTCCATCGCCGGATTCAAGATTCGCGAAGGGATGCCGGTCGGCGCCTCCGTCACGCTGCGAGGAGACCGCATGTGGGAGTTCTTCGATCGGCTGGTGGCGATCGCCATCCCCCGCATCCGGGACTTCCGCGGTCTGAATCCGCAGGCGTTCGACGGTCGGGGCAACTACTCGTTCGGTCTGACCGAGCAGCTGGTGTTCCCCGAGATCGACTTCGACAAGGTGACGGCGACCCGGGGGATGGACATCACCATCTGCACCACCGCAGAGACCGACGACCAGGCGCGGGCGCTGCTCGAGGCATTCGGGTTTCCCTTCCGCAAGCCGAGTGTTCAGGTCTGAGGGAGGGAATGACCAATGGCTCGTAAATCAATGATCGCCAAGGCCAACCGAACGCCGAAGTTCAAGGTGCGCGGCTACAACCGCTGCAAGCGGTGCGGCCGCTCGCGTGCCTACCTGCGCGACTTCGGGATGTGCCGTATCTGTTTCCGTGAGCTGGCCAGCCGCGGGGAGCTGCCCGGTGTGAGAAAGGCGTCGTGGTAACGATGATGACCGATCCGATCGCAGACATGCTGACGAGGATCCGCAACGCGGTGGCCGTAGGCCACGCGCGCGTGACCATGCCGTCGTCGAAGATGAAAGAATCGCTGGCAAAGGTGTTGACCGCCGAGGGGTTCATCGACCGCTACGAGGTGACGTCGGAGGGTTCTCATGCCCAGCTGACCATCGTGCTCCGCTACGGCGCCCGGCGCGCTCCGGCCCTCCAGGGTGTCAAGCGGATCTCCAAGCCCGGACACCGCGTCTACCGGGGGGCATCGGAACTGCCCCGGGTTCAGGGCGGTCTCGGGGTCGCGGTCGTGTCGACGTCGCAGGGCATGCTGCCCGACCG
This sequence comes from Acidimicrobiia bacterium, assembly GCA_036525795.1. Taxonomy (GTDB): domain Bacteria; phylum Actinomycetota; class Acidimicrobiia; order Spongiisociales; family ZC4RG35; genus DATCZS01. The sequence goes on from DATCZS010000058.1 coordinate 7,304, forward strand.
TGAGGCGCGGCGGCGTCGCCTGGGCGGCGAGATCGTGTGCGAGGTGTGGTGAGATGAGTCGCATAGGCAAGATGCCGGTGACCGTGCCCAAAGGCGTCGAGATCCGGGTGGATGGGGGCAACGTCACCGTCAAGGGGCCCAAGGGCGAGCTCGCCCGCCGGTTCCACGATCGCGTCGCGATCACCCTCGAGGACGACGTGGCCTCGGTGAACCGGGTGGACGACACCCGCGAGTCCCGGGCGCTGCATGGTTTGAGCCGTGCGCTGCTCGCCAACATGGTGACAGGGGTGTCCGAGGGCTATCGCAAGGATCTCGAGATCGTCGGCGTCGGCTACCGGGCGGCGCTCAAGGGCCAGGACCTGGAGATGCAGTTGGGCTTCTCGCACCCTGTGTCCGTTCTCGCCCCGGAGGGTGTCACCTTCGAGGTGCCAGAGCCCACCAAGGTGACGGTGTCGGGCATCGACAAGGAACTGGTGGGCCAGGTGGCCGCCGACATCCGCAAGCTGCGTCCGCCGGAGCCGTACAAGGGCAAGGGCATCCGCTACGCCGGCGAGCACGTGCGTCGCAAGGCAGGAAAGGCAGGTCGATGATGAGTGTGGTTCGCAAGAACGCGCGGGTGCGTCGACATGCCCGCGTGCGCCGCAAGGTGATCGGGACCACCGATCGGCCTCGCCTGGCCGTCTACCGCTCGAACCGGTACATCTATGCCCAGGTCATCGACGACGCCCAAGGCAACACGGTGGCGGCTGCATCCAGTCAGGAGGAGACGCTTCGCCAGAAATCACTGACCGTCGAGACGGCCGGTGAGGTCGGCAGGCTCCTCGCCGAGCGCGCCACGGCCGCAGGCGTCTCGTCTGTGGTGTTCGACCGGGGTGGATTCAAGTTCCACGGCCGCATCAAGGCGCTGGCCGACGCCGCTCGAGACGGAGGACTGGAGTTCTGATGACCGATCAACAGCAGCAGTACGACGAGAGGGTCATCCAGATCAACCGGGTGGCCAAGGTCGTCAAGGGTGGCCGCCGGTTTTCGTTCACCGCCCTGGTGGTGGTGGGCGACGGCAACGGCCGCGTGGGCCTTGGCTACGGCAAGGCGCGTGAGGTTCCGGCCGCGATCCAGAAGGCGATGGAGATCGCCCGCAAGGGCATGATGATGGTGCCGATGGCGGGCCAGACCGTCATCCACGAGACCGTCGGCAGCCACGACGCCTCCCGGGTGTTGATCAAGCCGGCCGCCCCCGGTACCGGTGTGATCGCGGGCGGGGCGGTGCGTCAGATCCTGGAGGCGGCCGGCATCAAGGATGCCCTGGCCAAGTCGCTGGGAGCACCGACCCATCTCAATGTCGCTCGCGCCACCATGGATGCTCTTGCCTCCCAGCGCCGCCCGGACGAGGTGGCGAGGCTGCGAGGGAAGCAGGCCGAGGACTTCGTGCCTCCGGCGCTGCTCGCCGCCTACCGGTCGACCGAGTCCGTGCGGGCCCGGTCCTGAGGAGGATGCACATGGCGAAGCTGCAAGTCACGCTCAAGCGGAGTGTCATCGGGGAGAAGCCAAAGACGCGCGCCAATGTGCGGTCGCTGGGCTTGCGCAAGCTCCACCAGACGGTCGAGCACGACGACACCCCCGATGTCCGCGGGATGATCCACAAGGTCCGCCACCTCGTCGAGGTGGAGGAGAAGTAGTCGTTCCCATGTCCCACGTCCCATTCGGAAGACGTGTGGCGTGCGACGTGAGACGTAGGACGAGAACATGAGCGAAGAAACCAAGGAACAACTGAAGCTGCACCATCTGGCGCCGCCTCCCGGGTCGAAGAAGACTCGCATCCGGGTGGGCCGGGGCGAGGGTGGCCGCCGGGGCAAGACCGCCGGGCGAGGCACGAAGGGTCTCAAGGCCCGCAACACCCTGCGGCCCGGATTCGAAGGCGGCCAGACTCCTCTGGTTCGCCGCCTCCCCAAGCTGCGCGGGTTCAAGAACCCGAACAAGGAGATCTACACGGTCATCAACGTCGGCGCGCTGGGCGAGGCCTTCCCGGCCGGGTCGACGGTCACCGTCGAAGACCTGCGGGACAAGGGGCTCGTCCGGCATCGGGGACGGGTGAAGATCCTCGCCGAGGGCGAGCTGACCCACGCCCTGTCGGTCCAGGCGCATGCCGTCAGCGGTGCAGCCAGGACCAAGATCGAATCCGCCGGAGGGAGTGTCGAACTCGTCACCGGATGACCGGCATCGTCCATCGTCCCGAGTCCGGGGTCCAGGTCGCAGACTCCGGTACCATGCCGGCGGCCGGATCTGAACGCCGGATTCCGGACTCCGCAAACTGCCCGACAACGAGCACGAGAGTCACATGAACGTCCTATCCATCTATCGCCACATGTTCGTCATCCCGGATCTTCGGAAGAAGATCCTGTTCACGCTGGCGATGTTCGCCGTCTACCGGCTCGGTGCCGCCATCCCGGTACCCGGAGTGGACCTCGAGCGGGTCAGCCTGTTCCAGGAACAGCAGCAGGTCGGCGGGGTGTTCGGTCTCCTCAACCTGTTCTCAGGTGGGGCGCTCGAACAGCTCTCGGTGTTTGCCCTGGGCATCATGCCCTACATCACCGCCTCCATCATCATGCAGCTGCTGACGGTCGTGATTCCGCGCCTGCAGGCCTTGCAGGACGAAGGTGAGGCGGGTCGCAAGGTCATCACCCAGTGGACGCGCTACATGACCGTCATCCTGGCGCTGATCCAGTCCACCGGCTTCACGTTCCTGTTCCACGCCGGGACGTTCACCAACGGGATCGACCTGATCCCCAACTACAACCCGGGCAGGGTGTCGCTCATCGTGTTGACCATGACGGCCGGAACGGCATTCGTCATGTGGTTGGGCGAGCTCATCACCCAGCGGGGAGTGGGCAACGGGATGTCGCTTCTGATCTTCATCTCGATCGTCAGTCAGCTCCCCTTCACGCTCGGCCAGCTGTGGTTCGCCACCGCCGGCGGCATCGGAGGCACCCGGGAGTGGATCCAGTTCATCGTGGTGATCATCGCCTTCCTGCTGATGATCGTGGCGATCATCTACATGGATCAGGCGCAGCGGCGCATTCCGATCCAGTTCGCCAAGCGGGTGAGGGGCCGCCGGGTGATGGGAGGCCAGTCCACCTACATCCCGTTGAAGGTGAACACGGCCGGGGTGATCCCGGTGATCTTCGCCACGTCGATCCTGCTGTTCCCGGCGCTGGTCGTGACGGCGATTCCGTCGGAGGGGCGGTTCATCTCCGCCATCCGAACCTGGGTGGATCAGAACCTGGGTGGGGCCGGCGGCAGCGGTCAGATCAGCCTGTGGTATGTGATGGCCTTGTTCGGACTGATCATCTTCTTCACCTACTTCTACACCGCCATCCAGTTCGATCCGGTGAAGCAGGCCGAGATGATCCAGCGTCAGGGAGGCTTCATCCCCGGCGTTCGCCCCGGCCGCCAGACCCAGCAGCACCTCGGTCACATCCTCAACCGGATCACCCTGCCCGGCTCCATCTTCCTGGGCGTGATCGCCGTGCTGCCCTCGTTCGCGTCGCTGTTGTGGAACATCCCGATCGGGCTGTCCGGCGTCTCGATTCTGATCGTGGTGGGCGTTGCCCTCGAGACGATGAAGCAGATCGAGAGCCAGCTCACCATGCGCAACTACGAGGGGTTCCTCACGTGAGGGCTCTGCGAGTCCTCGCCTCACGCCTCACGCCGCACGCCTCAGACGTGGGACGTGGGACGTGGGACGTGGGACGTGAAACGCCGTGAGACTCCTCTTTGTCGGTCCTCCCGGTGCCGGCAAGGGCACCCAGGCGCAGCGGGTGGCGGAACGGCTCGGCATCGCTCACGTCTCGACCGGCGAAATGTTCCGGGCACTCGACGAGTCGACAGACCTGGGCAGGCGCGTCAACGAGATCATGGAGTCCGGTGCGTACGTTCCCGACTCGATCGTGATCGAGATGCTCGAAGAGCGGATCTCCCACGATGATGCCGCCGGCGGGTACATCCTCGACGGGTTCCCCCGCACGCTGCCTCAGGCGGATGCGCTCGACGGGTTCCTGGGACGCGACGGCCTCGACGCCGTCGTGTTGTTCGTGGTCGACGAGGACGAGGTCGTGGCGCGGATGACCGCCCGGGGGAGGGCGGACGACACCGAGGACACGATCCGCACCCGACTGGCCGTCTACCGGGACCAGACCGCGCCTCTCATCGAGCGGTACGACGGCCGCGGCATCATCCGCCGGGTCGATGCGATGGGCGACATCGAGACCATCACACAACGCGTCCTCGCGGCGCTGGATTCATCGTCCTGATGGTTCGGTGTCGGGTCCTGGGCCAGGACGTGGGTCTGTCTCGAACGCATGACCCAGGACTCATCACTCATGACTGCGAGCCGGAGGCTCGCCTGTGATCACCATCAAGTCCCGTGACGAGTTCGCCAGGATGGCGGTCGCGGGGAGGTGTGTCGCCGCGGCGCACGAGGCGATTCGCGAGGCGGCGAGGCCGGGGGTCACGACCGGCGAACTCGACGAGGTCTCCGCCAGGGTCATCGCCGCCCACGGCTGTCTGCCGTCCTTTCTCGGCTACGGGGTGCCGCCGTTCCCCGGCACCATCTGCGCCTCGCCCAACGATGTCATCGTTCACGGGATCCCCGGGGACTACGTGCTGTCGGACGGTGACGTCCTGTCGATCGATGTCGGCGCGATCTACGACGGGTTCCACGGCGACGCCGCGTTCACGATGGCCATCGGAGAGGTGCCCCGGGAGGCGCAGGCGCTGATCGACGTCACCGAAGAGGCGATGTGGGCGGGCATCGCCCAGGTCAGGCACGGTGCCCGTCTCGGCGACATCGGGGCTGCGGTGCAGCAGGTCGGTGAGCGCGCCGGCTACGGGGTCGTGAGGGAGTACGTCGGCCACGGGATCGGTCGGGCCATGCACGAGGAGCCGCAGATCCCCAACTACGGGGTGTCGGGGCGGGGCATGAAGCTGAGACGGGGCATGGCGGTGTGCATCGAGCCGATGTTCAACATGGGCAGCCATGCGACCAAGGTGGACCCCGACCACTGGACCGTCCGCACCGAGGACGGCACCGTGTCGGCCCACTGGGAGCACACCGTGTGCATCACGCCGGATGGGGTGGTGGTCACCACCGTCGGCGAGGGTGCCACCATTCCGGTCAGCCTGGCCTAGGCGCCAGTCGCACGTCGAACGTCTCACGTCCCACGTCCCACGTCCCACGTCACACGTCGCACGTCGCACGTCTCACGTCACACGTGTCGAGGCTCGAGACAGGCGGCATCTGGCACCCGGTCTCCGCCTGCGACCTGCCACCATCAGCTCATGAAGCTCTACGTCGCCGGACCCCTGTTCACCCAAGCCGAGCGGATCTTCCTCGAGGGTCTGGCCGACCGACTGACCGCCGCCGGTCACGAGTGTTTCGTGCCCCATCTCCAGGCGGTGGAGCCGTATGACGCCGAGACCATCTTCGCGGTCGACTCTGCCGGGCTTCACGGAGCCGAGGCGCTCGTCGCCTGGCTCGACGGACCGATGATCGACGACGGGACCGCCTGCGAGATAGGCATCTTCAGCGAACTGGTCCGCACCCGGCCCGACCGCTACCGGGGGATCGTCGGTCTGGCCACCGACTGGCGCATCGACCGCCGCCGGGCCGCCGGCATGAACGACGGCGGCATCAACTTCTTCGTCGGGGGCGCCATCCTCCGCCACGGCAGGGTGTGCTGGACCCTCGACGAGGTGATCGACACGCTGTCCGCCTGGGATAGTGCCCCCCGATCATCGTCCTCCACGCAGGCGCCAGACCGGTAGGCGCCGGACAGGGAGGCGGATGATCCCCCGGAAGCGGGGGGAGGGAGACGATCGTCCCCCACCCAGGTGGGGGAAGGTTCCTGCG
>DATCZS010000059.1:0-9647 GCA_036525795.1 Acidimicrobiia bacterium
GGTCGACGACACCCAGCCGGGGGTTCGGGTCGAAGAGGTCGCCGAACGTCACCTGCAGCAGCAGCGTGATGAGAAGGGGCAGCAGGAGCACCCACAGGAAGATCGGCGATCGCGGCCCGAGTCGGAGATCCTTGCGCAGCACCTGGAGGATTCGACTGGCACTCATATCGTCTGCACCTTCCTCTTCAACACCACCCAGCCGAGGACGAACAACGCCACACACCAGGCGAGCAGCGTCCCGAGCTCCCCGAGGGTGTCAGACCAGCCGGCGCCGTATGCGCTGACATCGACGAGGCCCTTCACCAGCGGGTAGGAGGGAAGGGCGCGGACCCAGATCGACGCCGTGCCGGGGAACATGGCTGCGAACGCCGGGATCAGCAGAGGGATCATGTAGACCATCCCCTGGAACATGGTCGTGATGAAGTCCTTGCCGACCGATCCGGCGAGCATCGCGACGCCGGCCACCATCACCGAGCCGAGCAGGATGAGCACGAGCATCAGAAGGGCGTTGTCGGCGAGCGCACCGATGGCCAGCAGGATGATCACGGCCTGACCGAACCCCATGATCGTTCCGGCGATCCCCTTGGCGGCGAGCACGTCGGCGATGGTTGCGGGCGTCACCAGCATGGCCGTGACCGTGCGGTCCTGGATCTCCTTGGCGATCAGTGACGACATCACGAACATCTCCATCATCAGAACCAGGAACACGAACACCGGCCGAAAGGTGTCACGGGCAGTGGTCTGATCGCCCACCCTGTCGGCCCCGAGCACCACGTAGGTCTCGGCGGGGTCGGGGGTGGTCACCGGGAGGGCTTCGCCGGAGAGGGCGAAGGCGAGCTCGCGCACCAGGCTCGACACGGCCGTCTCGATCTCCTCTGGCACGGCCGCATCGACGTAGACCGTGACCATGCTCTGCTCCCCGAGCGCCGTGCGGGCGACGAAATCCGGGGGGAAGGCGATTCCGACGTCGATGGCGACCTCCTCCGCACCCTCGGGGGGGTCGACGTCACTCCCGCCGACCACCAGGCGACCGCCATCCAGCCAGGCGGCGGCGTCGCCCGCCACAACGGCCTCGAGGTCGCCCTCCCCTTCGAACGCCACAGGTGCGAGCCCCTGCTCGGCAGCGGCGGTGAGCCCGCTCAGTGCCGGCGTTCCCAGCCCGGACACACCGATCGAGATCGACTCCTCCACGTCGTCGGGCAGGAGATAGAACAGGACCACCACGACCACCAGCACGAGCGCCGTCAGAATCGCCCAGAGTCGGTCGCGCCCGTACTCGGCCACGTCCTTTCTGACGATCGAGCCGATCACGGCGGCATGCGACACGGGTCTGGTCATCCCTCCAGCCCCCTTCCGGTCATCTCGATGAAGATGTTCTCGAGCGTGGCCTCCTCGGTGTGGATGGTCATCAGACCTCCGGACCCGATCGCCGCCTTGACCTGATCGCCGGCGTCTGCGTCGTCGAGCATCACCGTGCGGTCTTCGACCCCCTCACCATGCCGAACCCGCACCTTGACCGATCGACGGCCGTGGGCGAGCTTCAGGTTCTCCGGGGTGTCGATCGCATAGAGCCTGCCATCGTTGATGAACGCCACCCTGTCCGAGAGTTCGTCAGCTTCGAACATGTCGTGGGTGGTGAGGAGCACCGCCGCCCCCCGTTCGGCCTCACGGGAGATCAGCGTCCTGATGGCCTTCGAAGACACCGGATCGAGCCCATCGGTCGGTTCGTCGAGGAACAGCACCTTGGGCGAGTTGACCAGCGTCCTGGCCATCATGAGTCGTTGCCGCATCCCCTTCGAGTATCCGGAGACGCGATCCTTCGCCCGGTCGGCAAGCCCGACCCGGCGCAACAGGTCATCGGTATCGAGGTCCTTGATCCCGAACAGGCTGGCGAAAAAACGCAGGTTCTCGGCGCCGGACATCGACTCGTAGAGGTTCTTCTCCTCGAAGCAGACACCGATCTGGGCCTGGATGTTCGGATCGTCCGCCGAGACGTCGACGCCCAAGACCTGCGCCCTGCCCGACTTCGGGGAGAGCTGTCCCGTCAGCATCTTGATGGTGGTGGACTTGCCCGCCCCGTTCGGACCGAGAAAACCGAGGATCTCGCCGGGAGCCACCTCGAAGGTGATCCCACGAACGGCCTCGACGTCTCCGTACGAGAAGGTGATGTCCTCCACCTTGATGGCCGGTTGGGTCATGTGCGTGCACCTCGCGATCCGATCTCGGCCGCCATCTGCTCCATCAACCGCGGCCATTCCTCCAACATGAATCCCGTCATCTCCCACAACTCCTCCACCCGGTCCACCCCGGTGGCGGGAAGCACGTCGCGCCCCGCCTCGGCCAGTGCCCGCAGTCCCCTGATCTCCTCCAGGGCGGTGTCCATGACGGTGAGCCACACCCCGCCGCGAAGGCGGAAGTAGCTCGCCCGATCACCGGGGTACGTCACACGATCCACCAATCCCATCCGCAGCAACTGACGGGTGATCGTCGACACCGAGCCGGCGCTCACGGCCAGGGTGGCGGCCAGGGCGCTCGACGACTGGTCTCGAGGCTCACAGATCATCAGCCATCCGAGGATTCGACCCGCGGTTCTCGAGTGACCGCTGCCCTCCCAGTAGCGCCCGGCCCGCTCCACGAACTCGGCCTGTGCCGGGGAGAGTCCCATGAGATTCACTTCTATCTGAAGGCACTGAGACCTGATAGAGCAGATGGGCAGGTGCGTCCGGGGGGACGGGACCGCCACCGCCCGCCCGGGCCTGGCGGCCGGCCGCGTTTCTGGGCCCGACACGGGTGATATGCCATCATGGGCCCATGCACACGGCCACCCCCATCCGCATTCGCACGGGGTTGTTCGCGGCTCCCTAGCGAACGGATCCGGTCCATCGGTCCGTTCGAGGAAAGGAGCCTCCGTTGCACGAACTCATCCGCCGACACAAAGACGTCATCGCCCCCGTGATCGCCTTCGACACCGATCTGGTGATCGAACGCGCCGAGGGTGTGTGGATCCATGACACCGCCGGAAACCGCTGGGCGGACTTTGCCTGCGGCACCGCCGTCGTGAACCTCGGTCACAACCATCCGGCCGTGGTTGCCGCCGCCCATGCCCAGCTCGACCGGGTGATGCACTCGGGCTGCATCTTCCGTTACGACTCGATCGTCGAGGCGGGCGAGAGGCTGGCCCGGCTCGCCCCAGGCGACATCGACATGTTCGGCTTCGCCAACTCGGGGGCCGAAGCCGTGGAGGCGGCCGTCAAGCTGGCCAAGAAACACACCGGCCGCCAGGGTGTCATCACATTCCGCGGCGCGTTTCATGGCCGCACCATGGGCTCGGTCACCTATACGACCTCGAACGCCAAGTACAGGGACGGGTATCACCCCGTTCTCGGCTCGACGTTCGTCGTGCCGTTCCCTCACCCGTACCGGTGGGGGATGTCCGAGGACCAGGCGGTGGACTACTCCCTCCGCGAGATCGAACTGCTCTTCAAACACGAGGTGACTCCCAAGAACATCGGCGGAATGCTGGTGGAACCCGTGCAGGGAGAGGGGGGCTACTACCCCGCTCCCGCCCGCTTCCTCCGGGCGCTGCGCGACCTCTGCGACCGGCACGGGATCCTGCTGATCTTCGACGAGGTCCAGACGGGATTCGGCCGGACCGCCGAATGGTTCGCCGCAGACCACTACGACGTCGACCCCGACATCGTCGCCCTGGGCAAGGGGATCGCCAACGGCATGCCGCTCTCCGCCTACGGTTCCAGCCGGGAGATCCTGGACGGATGGGAGATCGGATCGCACGGGACCACGTTCGGAGGCAACCCCGTGAGCTGCGCTGCCGCGATTGCGGTGATGGACGTCATGGGAGACCTCTTGCCCAACGCCAGAGCCGTATCGGCCCGGGCGTTCGAGCGGTTCGAGAAGCTGATGGTCGATCACGTCACCATCGGAGACGTGCGCGGCCTGGGCCTGATGATCGGCATCGAACTCGTGGCCGACCGCGACACCCGCGCTCCCGACAAGGAGGCCTTCGGCTTCGTCCAGCGGTACTGCCAGGAGCGGGGGTTGGTGATCATCGAGTGCGGGCCGGACGGGAACGTGATCCGTTTCATCCCGCCCGTCATCACCACGATCGAGCAGCTCGACTGGGCGATCGATCTCATCGACGCAGGGCTCACGGCCTGGGAGGACCGTCGCTGACCCCGAACGACGAAGAGCCCGGACGGTGTGGTCCGGGCTCTTCGCGTGCGGAGGGAGGGAGGGTTTCCGCTGACTTCGTGTGCGGTACAACCACCGGTCTTCCCCGCGTATTCCCCCTGAGTGGGTTCTCCGCCCCGATGCGGCCGGCCCGGGACCGGGGTTCGCGCCGGAGACGGGCAGCCGGCGGTTGGCGGTACTCGTCGCGCAGATGCCATCATCGGAGAATCGAGAGAGGATCCAGATGCTGTCGAATGCCGTCAAACAGAAGCTCGCCGCCGGCGAGATCGTGAAGGGTGTGTTCAGCCGCCACCACGCCCCGCAGCTGGCCGAGTGGCTGATCCTGAGCGGTTGGGACTTCGTGCTGTTCGATGCAGAGCACGGCAACCTCGAGCCGTGGCAGGTCGAGGACCTCTCACGGGCGGTCGAGGTTCGGGGAGGAACCCCCTTCGTCCGCGCCACCACCAACTCGGCCCCCGTCATCCTCCGCTACCTCGACTCCGGGCCGGTCGGGATCCATGTCCCATGGGTCAACTCCGCCGAGGAGGCAGAGAGGGTGGTGCAGGCGGTGAAGTACCACCCGAGGGGGATCCGCGGCCTGGCCGGCACGCGCGCCTCCGACTACGGGATAACCGAGCCGCTGGGCGACTACATCGCCCGGGCCAACCGGGAGACGCTGGTGGTCGTCCACATCGAAACAGTCGAGGCGATGCAGAGGGTGGACGAGATCGCGGCCGTCGACGGGGTCGACGTGCTGTTCATCGGACCGACGGATCTGTCCCACTCGCTTGGATTCGCCGGCCAGCTCGGCCACCCGGCGGTGGTCGAGGCGATGGATCACATCGCCGCCCGGACGCTGGCGGCCGGCAAGTGGCTCGGGTTGCTGGCGGCAACCACCGACCGGGCCGCCGAGTGGATCGAAAAGGGCGCCACATACCTGACCGCCAACGCCGAGAACATCCTGGCCCCCGGATCCAGCGCCTATCTCGCCGTCGGGACCTGAACCCCGAGCACCCGAGGCGACCGCTCTCCAGAGATCAGTCTTCGGACGCGGCCGCAGCCGCCATCTCGGCGATCTCGGTCACCACGCCCTCGTTGGCGAGGGTGGTCACATCGCCGAGATGCCTCTGCTCGGAGATGTCCCGGAGCAGCCGGCGCATGATCTTGCCCGAACGGGTCTTGGGGAGGTCGGGGGTGAAGACGATCGATTTGGGCTTGGCGATCGGTCCGAGGGTGTTGGCCACGTGATCCCTGAGTTCTCTGATCAGCGACTCGTCGCCCTGGGCGGTGCCGCGCAGTGTGACGAACGCCGCGATGGCCTGGCCGGTCAGTTCGTCCTTCCGGCCGACGACGGCCGCCTCGGCCACCTTCGGATGCGACACCAGCGCAGACTCGACCTCCGTCGTCGAGATGTTGTGCCCCGCCACCAGCATGATGTCGTCGACCCGACCGAGCAGCCAGTAGTACCCGTCGGCGTCCCTCTTGCACCCATCCCCCGGGAAGTACCTGCCCGGAAACTTCGACCAGTAGGTGTCGACGTAGCGCTGGTCGTCCCCCCAGATGGTGCGGGCCATCGACGGCCACGGGCGGGTGAGCACCAGATAGCCGCCACCCGGGATCGCCACGGAGTCGCCCTGGTCGTCGACCACGTCGGCCCCGATGCCCGGAAGCGGCAGCGTCGCCGAGCCGGGCTTGGTCGGTGTCACACCGGGGAGCGGCGAGATCATGATCGAGCCGGTCTCCGTCTGCCACCACGTGTCGACGATCGGACATGACTCTCCCCCGATGTGGTGGTGGTACCAGATCCAGGCCTCGGGGTTGATCGGTTCTCCCACGGTCCCGAGCAGCCTGAGCGAAGAGAGGTCGTGGCTGTCGGGGTAGGTGTCGCCCCACTTCATGAACGCCCTGATCGCCGTGGGAGCGGTGTAGAAGATGGTCACCCCATGGTCCTCGATGATCTGCCAGAGCCGGTCGAAGTCCGGGTAGTTGGGAGCACCCTCGTACATGACCGATGTGGCCCGGTTGGCCAGCGGTCCGTAGACGATGTACGTGTGCCCCGTCACCCATCCGATGTCGGCGGCGCACCAGTACACGTCCTCGTCCGGCTTGAGGTCGAACACCTCCGAATGCGTGGTGGTCGCCGAGGTGAGATACCCACCCTGGGTGTGAACGATGCCTTTCGGCTTGCCGGTTGTCCCGGAGGTGTACAGGATGTAGAGGGGGTCCTCGGCGTTGAGTACCGCCGGCTCGAATGTCGCCGGCCGGCCATCGACCAGGTCGTGCCACCAGATGTCGCGGCCGTCCTCCATGGCGGCTCCGTGATCCGTCCGCTTGACGACCACCACGTGCTCCACCCCGGGAGTCCTCGCGAGGGCGACATCGGTGTTGGCCTTCAGGTTGACGACGTTCCCGCCGCGCCAGGCACCGTCCTGAGTGATGACCACATGGGCGTTGGCGTCCAGGATCCGGTCGGCGAGGGCATCCGAGCTGAACCCGCCGAAGACCACCGAGTGCACCGCCCCGATACGGGCGCACGCCAGCATCGCGATCGGCAGCTCGAGGACCATGCCCATGTAGATCGCCACCCTGTCGCCTTTCTCGACCCCCAGTGAGGCGAGCCCGTCGGCGAACCTGCACACCTCGTCGTACAGCTCCTGGTAGGTGATCGTCCTGGTGTCGCCTGGCTCTCCGATCCAGTGGTACGCAACCTTGTCACCCGAGGAAGCCAGATGACGGTCGAGACAGTTGTAAGAGAGGTTGAGTTCTCCGTCCGAGAACCACTTGTAGAACGGCGGGTTCGAATCGTCGAGGACGACGGTCGGCTCGGTGAACCACGTGATCCGCTCCAACGCCTGACGGTGCCAGTACCCGGCGAAATCGGATTCCGCTTCCTCGTGGATCCCCGGCTTGGCGTTGGCCCTCGCCGCGAACACCGCGGTCGGCGGGAACGTGCGATGCTCGGACAGCAGGTCGGCCAGGGTCTCGGCCATCATCTCCTCCTTCACAACCGGCGCCCTGCCATGGTACGGAACCAGTCCGGGCCGCGCGGGCGGATCGAGGTTTCCGGATCGGCGGCCACGTTTCGGCCGCAACGGCGTACCGTCACAACATGGACTATCCGGTGACGTACGAACGCAAGGTCCGGTTCTCGGACTCGGATGCCCAGGGCATCGTGTTCAACGGCAACTACCTGACGTACTTCGACGACACCCTCACCGACTACTTCGACGCCCTCGGCATTTCCTGGACGGAATTCAACGAGCGCGGATACGACATGGTGCTGGGGCGGGCCGAGATCGACTTCCGATCGGCCGCACGGGTCGGAGAGACACTGGTCACCGGCGCGAGAGTGATCGAGGTCGGCACCACGTCGGTGGTCTTCGAGCTCCACACCTGGGAGAGGGACTCGGGGCGCACCGTGGCGCTGGGCCGCGAGATCCAGGTGATGCTCGATCACGTGACGTTCCTGAAGCGGCCGGTTCCCGATTGGTTCGTCGCGGCCGTCGAAACACTGCAGGGGCGGCCCGTTCCGAGGAGGGCGTGACGATGGCCTTCCCGACGACGCTGGTGTTCGACGTGAACGAGACCCTCCTCGATCTCGGTGCCCTCCGGCCCGGTTTCGAGTCGGTCTTCGGCTCGACGGAGCCGATGGGCGAGTGGTTTGCCCGGATGCTCCACGCCTCGCTCGTCGCCAACCACACGAACCGCTACCGGCCGTTCGGGCTGATCGGAACCGAGGCGCTGGTGACCCTGGCACAGAGGCGAGGAGTCGACCTCAGCCCGGACCGCGCCATCGAACTGATCGACGCCATGCGGCGGTTGCCGCCGCACGCCGACGTACCCGAGGCCCTCGAACGCCTCCGCCGTGCAGGGTTCCGGCTGGTGACCCTCACCAACGGATCGAGTGACACCGTCGCAGACCAGCTCGAACACGCCGGAATCGCAGGCCACTTCGAACGCGCCATCTCGGTGGACGAGATCCGCCTCTTCAAGCCGGCGCCCGCCGTGTACCTGCACGCCACCGCAATGCTCGGGGTCGACGTCGACCGGGCCCTGATGGTGGCGGCCCACGACTGGGACATCATCGGGGCGAGAAGCGTCGGCATGCCCGGCGCCTACCTCGCCCGGCCGGGGACGGTGTGGGGGATGCCGGATGACCCGCCCGAGCTGGTGGCGTCCGATCTCGGGGGCATGGCAGATCGGCTGATCGGGGAACAGCGGTGACCGCCGAGACGTTTCCATTCGCATGAGTACGCAATACGCCGAACTCGCCGACCGCGAAAGGCTGATCGCGGTGGTGGGCGCCACCGACTCACCGGGCAAGTACGGCGGCATCATCTACCGGAACCTCAAGCAGCTCGGCCACCGCGTCGTGGCGGTCAACCGTCACCGCTCGACCGTGGACGGCGATCCGGCCTACCCCGATCTCGCGTCCCTGCCGGAGCGGCCAGACCTCATCAACGTCGTCGTGGGACCACGCGACGGGCGGGGGGTGTTGGAGGAGGCGATCACCCTCGGATACCGATCGATCTGGTTCCAGCCGGGAGCAGAGCACCCCGACCTGACCGCCAGGGCCGTCGACGCCGGGATGGACGTGGTGACCCAGTCCTGCATCATGGTGGCGAGCCGCACGCTCGCCGGCCGGGGCTGAGCGGTTCAGCGTCCTTCGGCGTACTCGAGGAGCACCCGCTCGAACCGCTGATCGATGTCCCAGACGTCCGATCGGCGGAAGAGCTCCTCGTAGCGGCGGGCGACGAAGCCGTCGAAGAGGTACGGACCCAGTCGGTAGCCAACGGACAGCGCCGCGACTGCGGCGAGGAGCCAGATCACGTCGATCATCGAGTCCCTGTCGGCACGATCTCGGCCGCGCTTGAGCATCGAATACGCTCAGGACTGAGGAGGTGGCACGTGCTGAGAGAATCCCGGGAGGTCTACGACGCGGTGAGGGGACTCCGCACCGTTCGCCGGTTCCGTCAGGAACAGGTATCCGACGCGGACCTCGACCTCATCCTCGAGGCGGCTCGATGGACGGGGAGTTCGAAGAACCGTCAGAACTGGGTGTTCGTCGTCATCCGCGATCGGGACCAGCTCGACCGGCTGGCCGAGTGCGGAGACTTCACCACTCCCGTCCGCAACGCCCCGATGGTGATCGCACCCGTGCGGCTCCCAGAGGGCCACGACTGGGACATGGGCAGGGTCAGCCAGAACATCATGCTGGCAGCAGCCGCACTCGGAGTGGGTTCGTGCCCGATCACCCTGCACCGCCACGACGATGCGAGATCCGTTCTCGGCGTCCCGGCCGATCACGGATGCAAATGGGTCATCGCATTGGGGTATCCCGATGCCGATGCCGAGCGAACAGGGAGAGAGATCTCGCCGCTCGGGGGACGGAAGCCACTCACCGGGTTGGTGCGAGAGGAACGATTCCAGTGAGGTGACGTCGTCGCTCGGCTCGGCTG
>DATCZS010000060.1:0-5103 GCA_036525795.1 Acidimicrobiia bacterium
GTGAGAACGTCGAGATCACCCTGGTGACTCAAGCCGTACGCAGCGGCGATGTCGTCGAGTGTTTCCTGGAGAAGTCGCGACGCCCGGAGGAGCCGGGACACCACCGCGAGAGCGGAGGTGTCGAGAGGGCGCCCACGGTGAGGTGCTCTCGATCGCCTTTGCCGGCGAAGGCCAGCATCAGGACGCCGGCGCCAAGATGGTGCACGTCGCCCCGAACACGACCTCCCTGATCACCTCCAAGTCGATCAGCAAAGACGGTGGCCGTGCCGGATACCGGGGACTGGTGCGGATCGAACCCGGCGCCGAGGGCTCGAAGGCCTTCGTCCGGTGCGACGCGCTGATCCTCGACGGACACTCTCGCTCTGACACCTACCCCACCATGGAGATCGAGGAGTCCAACTCGCAGATCGGGCACGAGGCCACTGTCTCGAAGGTGGGAGACAACCAGCTGTTCTACATGATGAGCCGCGGACTGACCGAGGAACAGGCCACGTCGCTGATCGTTGCCGGCTTCATCGAGCCGATCGTCAAGGAACTGCCGATGGAATACGCCGTCGAGATGAACCGACTCATCGAGATCAACATGGCCAAGGCCGGCGCCGTCGGGTAGCGCTCATCGCAGGCCGATCATGTTGGCCGGCCTGCCGAGGACCGACAGGGCATCCCCGGATCAGGACAGCAGCTGGCGGGCCAGGGTGAGGTGGGCCAGACCCTCGACTCGTTGAATGAAACCCGGGCTGCGACGAAACCGACGACCGATCTGCTCGTGCGTCTCGCCGCGGTCACGCAATGCCAGGACGCGAGCCTCCATCGGCCGCGGCGAACGGCGAACGGCCGGACCCGAGCGCGGGACTCTGGTCCACTCCACGATCCGGCCGACGTGCTCCGGGCTGCGCCGGATGCGCTCGGCGATCTCTTCCAAGGCGAGGCCCTCGCTGCGCATGGCAAGGATCCGCCGCTCGATCGGTCTGAGGTGGGTGTTCATATCCGTCACCGCCTTCTCTCTCTCCTCTGACCGTACTCTCCCCAAACAGGTCGTGTCGCTCACCGATCACCTCGAGGCGATCGAACATCAGGCCCCCGGACCCCTCGTGGGCTCATGGGCCGATGAAGACGCACTCCCCGGGGCGCTCCTCTCCAGACTCGATAAAGACGAACGGGTGGGGGTGCCAACTCACGTCCGCTTCACGGCAGAGTCGGTTTCGGTGGCGGGGGCGATGCCCGACGCCCGAAGCGTTGGGATCACCGAATCCAGGTCTCCGTTGGCAGCGGATGGTCACAATGGTGACCCGGCGGCGAGACATGCCGACTCGGGTCGTCGCGGCCTCCAGTGTCGTCACTCTCGGCACTGTGGCGCTGGGGGCCTGGGCATGGGTCTGGCAAGTGCTCCCAGTGTGACAGCGGCGCACGAGCATCAGACGAATCCCGAAAGCCCCTGCCGCACGGCAGGGGCTTTCACATGTCGAGCCCTTGCCCATCGACGGGCACACGACGCACCAACGCCGCCAGGCCGGTTGTCCACATCGAGAACGCGCTCATCTCAGCCACAGCCGGCAGAGCGGACACAGCAACGAAGCAGACGACGAGCGGCAAGTGCCGGGGGGTGGATGGAACGAGGCTCTGAGAAAGGCCGGCTATCAGCTCACGGGTCATCGCCTAGTCAAGAAGCCGTAGAACCGATCGGATCTCGGTCAGGTCACGTCATTCCGGGATTCCACTGCCCTTGCGATGAGCGGGCTACGCCTCGGGGCCGTCGACGTTGACCGTGACCGGTCCCTGCCCCACGCGCACAATGATTCCAAGCGTGGGATCCGCACCGGCGTTCCCCTCGCGATGGACGACACCCTTCGGGATGAGGGCGAAGTCTCCGGGGGAGATCTCGATCCGCTCCGATCCCCCGGGACCGAATTCCACGAAGAACCGCCCCTCGACAGCATGAGCGTATGTGTCGTGTCCCGGATGGATATGCCAGCCGGACGTCTGGTACGCCTCGTTCTCCACCCGTCCGACCCAGACCGTGTCGTCGGCGAACGCTTCGAAGCGGGTCAACCCCGGCGTCGGCGTCTCCGGGCTACGGAGCTCGTCCTTTCGGACCAGGATCGGCTTGTCCATCGCTACTCCCAATGGTCGGTACGGCACGCCGTCGGGCCACCCGACGACTGCCGGCGGAGTGTAGCGACGGGCTCCTGATATCGACCCGGAAGAGTCGGCATCAGGCGCAGGAGTCCACCGCCAGTCCTCGACCCAGACGACCAGCCACGCCAGGGGGGTGCCGGCAAGTATCAGATCCATCTCTCGGCGGGCGAGTTCCTCCTGTGGATGCATCACAGGTCCATTCGCCTATTCGGAAGCCAGCCTGCGCACTCATGTGTAGGTGCCGCTATGCACCCAGACGGTCAACTCGAAGTGAGGACCTCAATCTGGGGTGAGGATCACCATGGGGAAATCCGTGCCACGGCTCTCTCGATATGCCGGGTACGACGGATGGAGCAGTTCGTATTCTGCCCACAGTTCCCTGCCTCTCTCACCGTCGAAAATCTCCGCGGTCGCCTCGAATCGGTTGCTGCCAACCTCGACGATGACATTCGGATCGTCACGCAGGTTGAGCAGCCAGGCAGGCTCCCAATGGCCTGCGTTGGAGCTGGCCACCAAGTAAGACCCGTTCCTTGTGTCATAGACGAGTGGAACCGTTCGCTTCTCCCCGCTCTTGCGGCCCGTGGTAGTGAGGAGAAGTACGGGCACGCCTCGAACGTCGCCACCCATCCGACCGCCAGACCATCGATACATGCTCCTGTGGACTGCACCACCTGTCTTCTTGAAGAAGAGAATGACCCGACCCTTGACCGACCCTTTGTCCACTGCCATACGCCCAACCTACAGAACGATCCCACGACGAGAAGGCCGGGCGACCGTGCATTTGTGCCGTTATTTTCTCTTTGGCGGCTCCGGCCAGCGGCCCCTGCATCATCTCGCAGACGGTCTCGGCGACGGATGGTGAAGGTATTCAGGCCACGGCGCGGGCAGCATGAGTCACAATCTGAACGGTGTTCCCTGTTGGCTGGTGACATGGCGCGCGCCGCAGAGGCTTCTGACTCCGGCCAGTCCGCTCTGTGCTGGTCCGCTCGGCGCTGGTCCACTCTGCGCTGGTCCACTCTGCGCTGGTGCGCGCGGGCAGTGCCGACCATTCCTGATCGCCCCCGCCCCTTGGCAAGATCAGGCGCAATGCAGCCCGTATGTCGGGTTGTCTTCTGCCCTCATGGAATCAACCGGGCAGACCGCACCCGAGTTGGTGGCGCTCAACGCTGACATCGTTGGCTACCGCCGGCTTCTTGCCGAGAATCCGGAAGCCACGACGGACGCCATGGAGGAGTATCGACACTGCGCTGGCGAACATATCGCCTCGCACGGCGGGACCCTCGTCAACTTCGTTGGCGATTCAGTCGGCGCCGATGGACCTGACGATGTCCTCGGGACGACGACCGGCAATCAGTTGATCCATACCGCCCGGCACCACCAACGAGGATCCGGAGGCGATGGCGACGGTCTTGCCCTCGGAGTTGGTGATCTCCGCCTGCGCGACACGTATGGATCGGCCGCTGTGGACGATCTGACCGGTGATGTCGAGCAGACTCCCGTCAAGCCACACCGGGCGCAGGAACCGAACCTGCAGGTCGAGAGTCGGGGCCACAGCGCCCGCATCGAGAGTCGACCAGACCGCTCCGGTGATCGCCGAGTCACAGGCCCAAGCCAACACACCGCCGTACATCGCCGGTGCACCCACACTGAACCACGGGCTGGCCGGAAGCGTGGCCGTGACCGTCCCCACCTTGGCGTGGATGAACGTCAGTCCGGTGAGGGCCTGCACCGGACCCCACATGTCTGGACCTGACAGGCTGCGTTGCACGTCAACCCGACGTCCCTCCCAGATCGCCGGATCGTGGCTCAGAGAGTCGGGTACCGGTCTCAGATACGGGTCCGGGGGATCATCGATCGTGGGACCGGCCTCCGTCAGCTCGGCGTCCGGGTCGAAGGGCACATCCTGGATCACGCAACGGGTGGTCGCATGCGCCATCGTTCGACCCTTGCTGTCCTCGATGGTGGCCTCACTCACCCCCACCTGGCGACCCAGATACACCGACCGACCGCGGCCGACCAGCTGACCGCTGTCTCGGGTCGTGGGACGCAGATAGTTGATCGAGAGCTCGCTGGTGGAGACGACCTTCCCCGGTGGCAGCCCCGAGTAGAGGGCGCTGGCGATCGGGGCGTCGGCGACGAGCGCAAAGGAACCACCCCAGATGATCCCCACCCCATCTTCCAGCCAGGGTGTCACCGGCAGGGCGAACGTCGCCGTTCCCAACCCGACCTCGGTAGGGGTCAGCCCCATGAGATGGTGCATCGGTGGCTTCGGACCGGCGCCACGGACTGCGCGCCGCATCGCCTCCAGGCCCGGCAACTTCAGCGCCGTCGTGTCGCCGATGGTGCCTCGTACCGGTTCACTGACGATCGGCTCCATCCCGGCAGGATACCTGCAGACTCTCCGCGGCCCGGATGGCCGATCGTGACAGGGTCGATCAGCATCCTCGGCCGCGAGGTCCCATCGCTCTTCGCCTGTCCCCTCAGTCCCCCAGCATCCCGGGATCGGCCGGGACGTCGACCGCATACTCCTGCAGGATTTCGAGGGGCACGATCTCCAACACCGACTCGTTGGTCGAGTTCAACACCACGGGTGCGGCGGCACCGTCGCGGTGAGCCTTCAGCCAATTGGGAGCCGTCACACACCAACGGTCACCCGGCACCAAGCCGGGGAACCGGTATTGCGGCACAGGAGTGGAGAGGTCGTTGCCGATCCGGCGCTGGTGGTCGAGGAACTCGCGGGTGACGACCGCACAGATCGTGTGGCTGCCGATGTCATCTGGCCCGGTGTGGCACGAGCCGTCGCGAAAGAACCCGGTCAGGGGGTCGAGGCTGCACCCTTCCAGTTCACCGCCCAGCACGTTCCGTTCCACCTGTTCCAGTATCGCACTGCGCATTCGACTTCGGGGAGACGCGCCCCCACGCCGGAGCGTCTGGCTCGTTCCGATCGACGAACACCAACGGATGGGC
>DATCZS010000061.1:0-35394 GCA_036525795.1 Acidimicrobiia bacterium
GCACGGGAATGAGCCGGCTCACGACGGTGCCCGTCTCGAAGGCCTCGGCCGACCAGCGCAGCGGACGGGCGGGGCGCACGGAGCCGGGCGTCTCATACCGGCTGTGGTCGAAGGTGGAGCAGGGGGCGCGCAAGGCCCACATCCAGCCCGAGATCACCCAGGTCGACCTGGCGGGGTTGGCCCTCGAGCTGTTCGCGTGGGGGGTGGAGGACCCGCTCGAGCTCGCCTGGCTCGACCCACCTCCCGGGCGGACCTTCGCAGAAGGCGTGGCGCTCCTGCGCGAGCTGGGGGCCGTGGCGGACGGCGGGGGCCTGACAGAGACCGGGCGGGCAATGGTCGACCTCCCGCTCCACCCGCGCCTCGCCCGCATGGTGATCGCGGCAGGCGCCCACACCCCGCTGGCCTGCATCGTGGCCGCCCTCGTCGACGACCGGGACATCCTTCGCGGCAGATGGGACGAGTTGCCGGTGGATCTGGCCATCAGGGTCAGGGCGGTGGCGGGAATCTCCTCCGGTTCGGATTGCGACCCGAGAGGCGTGGAGCGGGTGCGGCGAGCGGCCGAGGACATCGCCAGACGGGCAGGGTGGTCGGGCTCCACCGAGGTCGATCCGGACGCAGCCGGCGAGGTGCTGGCGCTGGCGTTCCCCGACCGTCTGGCCTACCGGCGCGGCAGCCCGGGGCGGTTCCAGCTGCGAACGGGAACCACTGCCTGGTTCCCTGCGACAGATCCGCTGGCGACCGAGCGGTTTCTGGTGGTGGCTGATCTCGACGGCAAGCGAAAGGATGCCAGGATCCGGTTGGCGTCTCCCCTCGACGCAGACACCGTGGTCGAGCTCTTCGAGAGCTTCCTCGATCACCAGGAGTCGGTGGTGTGGGAGGGCGATCGCATCGTCGAACGCCGGGAGACGCGTATCGGCGGGATCACACTGGTGTCCTCCGACCGCCGTGCCGCGCCGGGTGATCTGCCGGCGCGGATGGTTCTCGACCGGGTCAGGTCGGATCTCGATCTCCTGCCGTGGACCGAGGCGGCCCGGTCGCTGGCGGCGCGGGTGGCGTTCCTGTCGGAGCGGCTGGGCGATCCGTGGCCGGACTGGTCCGCCCCGGGTCTGCGAGCCACGCTGGGGGAGTGGCTCGGCGCCCATCTCTCCCAGGCCACCGGTCTCGACGATCTGCGCTCGCTCGAACTCGTCTCGGTCCTGCGATCGGCGCTGGGCCACCGGAGGAGCCAGGACCTGGAGCGGCTGGCGCCGCGTCGCATCGGGCTTCCCAGCGGAAGGGAGGTCGAGGTCGACTACTCCGAGGGCCGTCCGCGCCTGTCGGTCCGGGTACAGGAGATGTTCGGCGCCACCGCCACGCCGGAGGTCGCCGGTGAGCCCGTCGTGCTCGAGCTGCTGTCGCCCGCCCGCCGGCCCATCCAGGTGACCAGCGACCTCGCGGGATTCTGGCTGGGGAGCTGGCACGAGGTCCGCAAGGAGATGGCCGGGCGGTATCCCAAACACGACTGGCCGCAGGATCCTGGCGGTGCGCCGCCCCCGCGACGCTGAGCTCCGGGGAGTGTCACCCGGCCATTCGTACGAGCACTCCGGTACCGTCTCCAGCCGATGAGCCTCGAGATGACCATCGCCGCGACCGGGGTGGACGTCGCCGGAGCCGTCGAGATCGACGTCGCCGTCCTGGTGATGTCGCTCTTCGGTGGACTGGCGCTGTTCCTGCATGGGATGGACCGGATGACCGAGGCCTTGAAGACGGTCGCCGGTGGTCGGATGCGGCTGATCCTCGGCAAGCTCACCGCCAACCGCTTCATGGCGGTTGCCACCGGCGCCGGTGTCACGGCGGTCATCCAGTCCTCCTCTGTCACCACGGTGCTGGTGGTCGGTTTCGTCACATCGGGGTTGATGACCCTGATCCAGGCGGCCGGGGTGATCATGGGGGCCAACGTCGGAACGACGATCACCGCCCAGATCATCGCCCTCGACGTCACCAGGTACGCGTTGGCGCTGGTTGCGGCCGGCTTCGCCCTCTCCTTCTTCGGAAGGCGCGAGGAGGCGAGAGCCCGCGGCACGGCGGTCATGGGACTGGGGCTGATCTTCTTCGGTATGGGGGTGATGGGCGATGCGATGCAGCCTCTTCGCAGCGAGCCGGCCTTCGTCGATGCGATGGTGTCGCTCGAGTCTCCCTGGCTGGGAATCGTCGTCGGGATGGTCTTCACCGCCGTCGTGCAGTCGTCCTCTGCCACCACCGCGCTGGTCATCGTCCTGGCCACCCAGAATCTGATCGCCCTCGACGCAGGTATCGCCGTGATCCTCGGCGCCAACATCGGCACCTCGATCACCGCCCTGCTGGCATCGATCGGCAAACCGCGCGACGCCCTGCGGGCGGCGGCGATCCACACCGGTTTCAACGTGGGCGGCGTCCTTCTCTTCCTGCCGCTGATCGGGATTCTCGTCGGGATCGTCGAGAGGATCGGCGGCGGGCTGGCCCGCGAGATCGCCAACGCCCACACCATCTTCAACGTGTCGGTGACCGCGGTGTTCCTGGTCTTCCTCCCTTCGTACGTGCGCCTGATCGAGAGGGTCGTGCGCGACCGCCCCGAGCCGGAAGAGAAGCGGATCAGAGCCAAGTACCTCGACACCGAGCTGCTGCGAACGCCGCCCCTCGCCGTGGACCGTGCCCGGCTCGAGTTGACCCGCCTCGCCGCCCGGGTGAGGACCATGCTCGACCGGGTCGTCCCGCTGGTATTCGATGGAACGCGGTCCGATCTGGCCGAGTTGGAGGCGCTCGACGACGAGGTCGATGCGCTCCACGGCCACATCATCACCTACCTCGGCCAGATCGGTCGTCAGTCGCTCAGCGATGCAGACTCCGAGGAGCTGGTGGGGCTCATGGAGGCCACCAACAACATGGAGGCGATCGGGGACATCATCGAGACCAATCTCGTTGCGCTCGGGTTCGGCCGCATCGAAACGGGGTTGGTGGTCAGCGATGCCACCCGCCGGGTCATCGTGGAGTTTCACGGCGCCGTCACGCGCGCCTTCGACGGAGCGATGATCGCAGTGACGCAGCGAAACCGGGAGGAGGCCTCGCGGGTGTCGGCGATGAAGGAAGAGATCAACAGCCTCGAGCGGCAGGCCGCCGCCCACGAGGCGGAACGGTTGGTCGCCCCCGAGCCGAACCGGGTGGAGGCCTACCGCTTCGAGATGGACGTGATCAACAACCTCAAACGGATCTACTACTTCGCCAAGCGGACGGCGCGAGCGGCCGTTCCCGCCGGAGAGCGCGCCCGCGACTGATGGCGCCTTCCCATGGAGGGCACCGCTCCGTTGCGACCGGGTAGGTTGACGGCGAGGAGGAATCATGCGCGCTGCCGTCGTCCGGGAGTTCGGGCAGGTCGAGATCGCCGAGGTCGAGGTCGACGGGCCCCGGCGCGGTGAACTGCTGGTGCGGACCGGGGCGTGCGGCCTGTGCCACTCGGATCTCCACGCCGTCGAGGGTTCATTCCGGTCCGCATTGCCGATGGTGATCGGACACGAGGTGGCGGGATTCGTCGAGGCGGTCGGCGACGGGGTCGAGGGATTCCGACAGGGTGACACGGTCGTGTTGACACTGTCGCAGTTCTGTGGATCGTGCCCCGCGTGCGACAGGGGGGATCAGTGGCTGTGTCATCGCCGCCAGGCGCCGCCGTTGGTCCGGGGCGATGACGAGCCCTCTCGCCTCGCCGTGGAAGGGGCCGCGGCCTCACAATTCCTCAACATCGGAGGGTTCGCCGAGCGGGTGGTGGTGAGTCAACAGGCGGCGGTGGCCGTACCCGCGGAGCTGCCGCCGGCGGTGGCGGCGATCCTCGGCTGCGGCGTGCTGACCGGATTCGGAACCATCGCCAATGTGGCCCGGGTGGCGCCCGGAGAGTCGGTGGTGGTCGTCGGGTGTGGTGGTGTGGGCCTGGCGGCGATCCAGGGAGCCCGAATCGCCGGAGCCTCGACCATCGTGGCGGTGGACCTGTCCGGGGAGGCCCTGCAGCTGGCCGAGCGGGTGGGAGCGACCCACGTCGTCCACCCGCCGGAGGACGATCCGGTGCGGGCGGTCCGCTCGATCACCGCCGGGGCGGACCACGTCGTCGAGGCGGTCGGCCTCCCGGCCACGCTGGAGCAGGCCACCGAGATGGTTCGACCGGGAGGGGTCGTCTACGTGGTGGGACTGGCCCCGGTCGGAACCAAGTCCACCGTCGATGCATTCAAGCTGGTGTGGTTGAACAGGACGATCAGGGGGGTGCTGATGGGCGCCAACCGTTTCAGGCGCGATGTTCCCCGGCTGGCCGACCTCTACCTCGGCGGGCGACTGGACGTCGAGGCCATGATCACCGACCGAATCGGGCTGGATGACGTTCCGGCCGCCCTGGACCGAATGCGGCAAGGGGCGGTGGGAAGGACGGTCGCCCTCCTGGAGTGAAGGCTGTCCCCGGCGCGTATCCCGGCGCTCCGACCGGGGGGAGGGCTAGCGGAGGACTGCGACCAGCACCGCCAGCGTCAGAACCGCCAACCCGGCTGCCAGCACGACCACCGGCGGGTAGCGGTTGGGGAACCGCACCCGGAGGGAGTCGTCGAGGTAGGCGAACGTTGCGATCAGGGTGGTCGCGGTCCCGACGATGGTGAGGACGACCACGACGGCGGTGGGAACGAAGATCACCGCGACGAGGAACGCCACCAAAGCTGTCCACAATGCCGGTCCGCCTCGCAGCGACCGCACCCGGTCGCGTACCTGGGACATATCCGGCTTGATCTCGTCGAGGGCGTCGTCGAGTCGCCGCCGCATCGACGGGCGGGGCTCGGAGGGCGCCGGCGGCTCGCCGGCCTCTCTGCGCCCGGTCGGCGCCTTTTCGCCTCCCCTCACCCTGGGCCCACGCCTTCCCTTCCTCGCCTCGCGCTCCTCGGGCAGCCTCAGCCCGGTGGCGGCCATGAACCCGCGCCGGTCGCGCAGATCGAGTACCGCCCGTTCGCCTTCGACGTCGAGAAACAACGCGTGATCCGACTCCCTGATCCCCAGGTACGACACCGGCCACTCCCCGATGAGGTGGGTCCGTGAGGTCAGTGTGACCATCCCCTCGGTGACCGACACGGTCACCGGAAGCGAGTCGGTGTCGCCTTCGATCCGGAACTCACCGGTGAACACGGACATGCGGCAATCCTTCGTGCTGCGGGATGGGATTGCATTGTCGCATCCGATTCCGGGTTCGCAATGGGGATCGGCTGCGGCCTGATGTAGCGTGCGCAGGTGGACGATCTCACCCCGCTGGTTGCCGGATGGCCGGTCGGGCGTGCCGCGGTGGGGGTCGCCGCCGCCGACGGCGTCCTCGGCACGGCCGGCGATGTCTCCTGGGTCACCCGGATCGCCTCGGTTTCCAAGATCCTGACCGGCCACGCCGCCCTGGTGGCCCTCGAGGAGGAGACCATCCGACTCGATGAGCCGGCCGGGCCAGCCGGCTCCACCGTTGAGCATCTGCTGGCGCACGCGTCGGGGCTCTCATTCTCCGGTGATGTTCCCCTGGCCAGGCCCGGACGGCGCCGGATCTACTCCAACGCAGGGATCGAGGCCTTCGCCGAGCATCTCGCCGCCCGGGCCGGGATGCGGTTCGAGCGCTACCTCCATGCAGGCGTGTTCGAGCCGCTGGAGATGGGCGCCACCCTCCTGCTCGGTTCGCCGGCGCACGACGTCCACTCGAACGTCGACGATCTCCTCCGGTTCTGCCGGGAGCTCCTGGATCCCGTGCTGATCGATCGCTCGACGCTCGAGATGGCCGTCACTCCGCACTTTCCGGAGTTGCGGGGTGTGGTCCCCGGCATCGGGCGGTTCGACCCCTGTCCGTGGGGGCTGACCTTCGAGGTCCGGGGCTCGAAGGATCCACACTGGACCGGGCGTTCCAACAGCGCCGGGACCTTCGGGCACTTCGGAGGGTCGGGCACCTTCCTCTGGGTGGACCCGGATGCGGGGCTGGCTGCAGTGGGGCTGAGCGACCGTGAGTTCGGCCCCTGGGCCCTCGAGGTGTGGCCCGGGTTCTGCGATGCGGTGCTGGCCCGATACGAAGGCGTCAGGTCCGGGGGTCGAACCAGGCCTTGATGATCCCGGCCGACCGGTCGGCGAACCGGCGATAGGTCCCGGGCCCGGCCGACAGGGGGAGTCCCTCGTCGGTGAACACCACCCGCTCCGGCGTCGCCAAGGCACCGGACGCGACCAGCGGAATGAGCTCGTCGAGCAGTGAGCGGACCGGTGCCCGTCCGGTTCTGATCGTGAGGTTTCGGTCATACGCCTCGACGGGGCTGAACCCGAAGGCGGCCGACGTCTGGACCGCGATCGAAGAAAGCGTGGCGCCCGGGCGACACAGGCCGGCTGCGAGCTGCTGGGCTCGCCGGGTCCCGGCGGCGTCGATCACGCTTCCCGCGGGTTCGATCCCTCCGAGCCGAGGATCATCGGGAGCCAACGCGTGCGCCCCGAGACGGGCGGCGGCGGCGCGCCTCTCCTCCACCGGGTCGATGACGGTGATGTCCCCGACGCCGAGGTGGGAGGCGGATGCCACCGCGCACAGCCCGACCGAACCCGCCCCGATCACGACCAGTGGCTCGCCGGGGACGGCCTCCGAGCGGCGAACGGCGTACCAGCCGGTGGGCAGGTTGTCGGCGAGGAGCAGTGCCTGGGGGATGGTGAACCGGCCGGGTATCTGCACGAGGGTCGAATCGGCCATCGGCACGGAGACCTTCTGCGCCTGCATCCCGTCGAGCGCCGGGCGCTCCGGTCTCTCGGGGTCGCCCCAGCCGAACAGCACCGCCTCGGCGCAGCGCGAGCTGAGCCCTGATGTGCACGGACGGCAGGCACCGCAGGCGGTCGTGAAAGGGACGATCACCCGATCGCCGACCGCGACGCCGCGCACTTCGGCGCCGATCTCGGTCACGAAGCCGACGGCTTCGTGACCGGGGATGACTCCGGGGCGTGCCGGCTCGACTCCCAGATACGGATGCAGGTCGGAGCCGCACAGTCCGGACCCCTCGATCTCGACGGTGGCGGCGTGGCCGGCCGGAGGCGTCGGGTCGGGGTGCGCCGCGCGAAACGAAACCGATTCGGGGCCTTCGAACACCAGGGCGTGCATACGGGAGATCGTACGGCCCCCGGCCGCTGCCCTGGCTCCCCCGAACCCGGTAGCGTTGCCCCTGCGCAGCGACGGGAGAAGACCTTGGCATCGGTACTGGGATTGGGTGGATACGTCCCCGAGCGGGTCATGACCAACGCAGACTGGGCCGAGCTCGTCGACACCACCGACGAATGGATCAGGACTCGAACCGGGATCGAGCGCCGTCGGTTCGCCGCCGAAGACCAATCGACCGCCGACCTGGCCGTGCTCGCCGCCGAGCGGGCGCTGCACTCGGCGGGGCTCGACGGGCAGTCGATCGATGAGGTCATCGTCGCCACCGACACGCCCGAGGTCTACACCCCCGACACCGCCTCCTTTCTCCAACACCGGCTCGGTATGCGAAGCGTGCCCGCATACGACCTGGGAGGTTCGGGGTGTGCCGGATTCGTCCAGGCCCTCGACGTGGCTCGATCCCGGATCCACATGGCCGGCTCGACGATTCTGGTGGTCGGTGTCGAGCTCATCTCCCGCTTGATCTCCTGGAAGGAGCGGGATACCTGTGTGCTCTTCGGTGACGCGGCCGGAGCCGCCGTCCTGGGTCCCTCGGGAGGATCTGCCCGCCTGCTGGATGTGGTGGCAGGCACCGACGGCTCGCGCTGGGGGATCCTCACCCTGGCGACCGGGGGCACGCGTCACCCCTTTGACGAGGAAGCGCTGGCGACGGGCGCGCACAAGCATCTGACCATGGACGGCAGGGCAGTGTTCCGCGAGGCGGTGCACCGAATGTCGGCGGCGGTCGAGGAAGTGCTCGACCGGGTCGGACGCACGGTGGACGACGTGGCCATCGTGATCCCGCACCAGGCCAACAAGCGGATCATCGACGCGGTCGGCGCACGGCTCGGCGTGGAATCGGACCGGGTGTACGTGAACGTGAACGAGTACGGCAACACCGGCTCGGCGTCCGTGCCCCTGGCGTTGTGGGAGGCCCACTCCACCGGGCGCATCCACCCCGGAGACCTGGTGGTGCTCACCGCATTCGGGGCGGGGTTCCACTGGGCGGCAGCCGCCCTTCAGTTCTGACGCGGCCGGGTCTGACGCGGTCGGGCCCGCCCCGGAGGGCGGGCCCGACACGTTGTCTCAACGCCTGACTGCTACCAGCGGCTACGACCCCCGCGGTCGCCGCGGTCGCCGCGGTCTCCGCGGTCTCCGCCTCTGCCGCCACGCTGAGTCCGGGGGCGGGCCTCGTTCACCGTGAGGTTCCTGCCACCCAACTCGCTGTCGTGCATCTCTTCGATCGCCGCCCGTGCGGCGGAATCGTCGGCCATCTCGACGAAGCCGAAGCCTCGCGACCGACCGGTATCACGGTCGGTTACGACCTGGGCTGACGTCACCTCGCCGAAGCGCCGGAACATCGCGGCGAGATCCTCGCTCGAGGTGGAAAAGGGCAAATTGCCCACATACAGATTCATCCGTCTTCTCCTCCTGCCTGGACGGGCCCGAGCCTGACGACCGCCCCGGCAGCACTGCCTCCGAACTCGTACTGCCGTCAGGAAGATGCACGAACCGGTGGCATCCCTTTTGATGCCATGCCACCACGCTACTCATTCCTGAGCCGGTACGCCATATCGGTCTCATGTTCGTCTTCTCGCTCTACACTGTGAGAGCCGGGCCACGCCCGGTGGCTCTCCCGAACGCGGATCGAGCCTCGCGCGATCACGAGTTGTCATCGAGTGCAGTCCCAATCAACGCCCGTCACCGGATTCACGGCTCTCGGAGTTTCCGAGGCCGTCGCAGCCGAACTTGCCCGCCGCGGGATCGTCAGCCCGTTCCCCATCCAGGAGATGGCCGTTCCCGACGCCATGGCCGGCAAGGATGTGCTGGGCAAGGCCAAGACAGGGTCGGGCAAGACCCTGGCATTCGGCCTCCCCATCGTCGAACGCGCCGCCCGGTGCCAGCCGAAGAGACCGATGGCAGTCGTGCTCGTTCCCACCAGGGAGCTGGCCGTGCAGGTCGCCGACGAGCTGCGCCCCCTGCTCGGGGCCGTCGGGTCTTCGGTGGTGACGGTGTACGGCGGCGCCCCGATGAAGCCGCAATTGCAGGCGCTGTTGGACGGCGTCGAAGTCGTGGTCGCCACGCCCGGGAGGTTGATCGACCTCATCGAGAGAGACGCCGTGACGATGCAGGCTGTCGAGATCGCCGTCCTCGACGAGGCCGACGAGATGGCCAACATGGGCTTCCTGCTCCAGGTGAATCAGATCATGCGCCGGGTGCCGGACCGGGCACAGGTCATGCTGTACTCCGCCACGCTCGACTATCGGGTCCAGTCGTTGATCGACAAGTACATGAACGATCCGGTCTACCACACGGTGCAGTCCGAGACGGTCACGGTCGAGGAGTCCGAGCACCGATTCCTCGAGGTCCACCGGCTCGACAAGCCGAAGCTGGTGGCACGCCTGGCGCAGAATCACGAGCGTGTGCTGGTGTTTGTGAGGACCAAGAGGAACTGCGATCGGGTGGCCGAGGATCTCCAGAGCCTCGGGGTGTCGGCGCGGGCGATTCACGGCGACATTCAGCAGCGCCATCGCCAGAAGGCACTCGACGGGTTCTCCGAGGGGAGGACGCCGGTGCTCGTCGCCACCAATGTCGCGGCGCGCGGTCTGCACATCGACAACGTCGGTCTGGTGATCCACTACGACCCACCGGACGACGCCCGCACCTACGTGCATCGCTCGGGCCGTACCGCCCGCGCCGGGGAGGAGGGGCTGGTGGTGACGCTCGTCGAGTGGGATCAGAGAGATGCCGTGCGCGCCATCCAGCGCGAGGCGGGTATCGCCCAGCCGATCGTGAAGATGTTCTCCAACGATGAGCGCCTCGCCGACCTGGTCGGATGGAGCCCACCCGTCGAAGACGAGGCTCCCCCCAAGCCGGTGGCCCGCTCGACGAACCGGCCAAAGAGGCGCAGGCGGGTCTGAGATCTCCCGGCTCTTGCGGGGGAGGACGGTGACGGCGCCTCAGCCGGCGAGCCGCGGCGGGAATCCGCCGGTTGCGATCGGTCCCCAGCGGTCGATGTCGATGGTGAGGAGCGACTTTCCCTGGATTCGCATCGCCTGGCGGTACTCGTCCCAGTCGGGATGCTCTCCGGCGATGCAGCGGAAGTATTCGACGAGCCCCTCTTCGGCCTCCGGCATGTCGGTGACGGTCGCCGTGCCGTCGACCTGCACCCAGGCGTCGCCGAAGTCGTCGCTCGTGACGCACACGGAGGCACGCGGATCCCGCCTCAGATTCCGGGTCTTGGCGCGCTCGGGATAGGTCGAGACGACGAGGCGGCCATCGCGGTCGACGCCGCCGGTCACCGGCGAGAGCTGCGGCCCGCCGTCGCTCCGAAACGTGACGAGGAGCCAGTGGTGCCGGGTGCGAATGAAGTCGAGGAGCTCATCGAGGTCGACAGGGGTCTCGGTTGCGATCTTCCGGGCCACGGTTCGAGGGTAGGCGACCCGGCGAGTTCGGGTTGCCGAAGAGCGCGAATCCCGTGTAGGTTGTGGGTTCGATGTCCAGCAGCCGATTCTTCGTGTACTTCGTCTTTACCGGGCCCCGGCCCGGGATGGCGTGATGCACTGAGAGCGGTCCGCACCACACCAACCCGGAGCCTGGGGCTCCGGGTTCTTTGATTCCCGGTGCCCCCTCCGCCCCTCGGAGGATCCCATGCAGCGCAAAGCCAGTAGAGCGGAGACGACCGCCACCACCGTCGTGACGGTGGGCAATGCCCGTATCGGCCACGATCCGTTCCCGGTCATCGCCGGCCCGTGCGCCGTCGAGTCCGAGGCCCAGATCATGTCGGTGGCCGAGGCGGTGGCCGAGGCGGGTGGATCGGTGCTGCGCGGCAGTGCCTTCAAACAGGGAAGCTCGCCGTATGACTTCCGGGGTCTGGGCGACGAAGCCCTCTCGATGCTGAACCGGGCCGGGAAGGCCGTGGGCCTGCCGACGGTGTCCCAGGTCCTCGAGCCCGCCGACGTGCGGGCGGCCGCCGAGCTCGTCGACATGATCGAGATCCACTCGGGTTCGATGCAGAACTTCGAGTTGCTGCGCGAGGCGGGCAAGGCGGGAAAGCCCGTGCTGATCAGGCGGGGCCCGTCGGCCACCGTCGACGAGTGGCTGTGGGCGGCGGAGTACGTGCTCGCCGAAGGCAACGATCAGGTGGTGCTCGTCGAGCGCGGCATCCGCACGTTCGGGGGCTCGAGCGGTGACATGCTCGACATCACGTCGATCCCCGAGATCAAAGAGCTCTCTCATCTGCCGATCCTGGTGGATCCATCGCACACTCCCGGCGGCGCCGGGCGGGTGCCTCCTCTCGCTCTCGCCGCCCAGGGCGTGGGTGCAGACGGCCTCATCGTCGAGGTCCACCCCGACCCCGATCAGGCGCTGACCCGGGGCCCGCAGCAGTTGTCGCTCGAGGGGTTCGCCGGTCTCATGTTCCGTCTCGGAGTCAACCGCATGCGAGCTCACATCGATCTCGTCGACCGTGAGATCGTCCGGCTGCTCGCACGCCGTCAGCAGATGTCGCTGGAGATCGGGAGGGTGAAGGCGGCGCGCGGTCTGCCGGTCAGGGCTCCCGAGCGAGAGCGCGAGCTGTTGGAGATCATCCGTCACGAGGCGGAGCTCCAGGGCATCTCCGCCGATCACGTGCAGGCGCTGTTCGAGCAGGTGCTCGACGAGTCGCGGAGGATCCAAGAACAGATGCGCGACAGCTGACCGTCAGGCGTTCCGTTCGTCTCTCCACGCCAGCCACGCTCCCAGGCGTGACATGTCGTACTCAGGCCCGGTGAGACCGACGGTGATCTGGGTGACCCCCGCCGCCGCGTAGTCGTCTGCCAGGTGGATGGAGCCGATGTCGATGCCGGCAGAACGCTCGATGGCGGCCGGATCGGTGCCTTCGGTGGCACACCATTCGTCGAGCACGGCGTTCTTGTGCCTGATCACTTCGGGCTTCCCGTAGCCGTGCCAGATGTCTGCGTGGCGGGCGGTGTAGCGCAGGGTCCTCTTCTCGCCGCCACCCCCGATGAGGATCGGGATGTCGCGGGTCGGTGCCGGATTGAGCTTCTCCAGGCGGGTCTCGATCCGTCCCAGTGCGTCCCGGAGGTCGGTGAGGCGGCCTCCGGCGGTCTTGAAGTCGTAGCCGTACTCCCGGTAGTCCCTCTCGAACCAGCCGGCACCGATCCCGAGGATCAGGCGGCCCCCGGACATGTGGTCGACGGTTCGTGCCATGTCGGCCAGCAATTCCGGGTTGCGGTACGAGTTGCACGTCACCAGCGCCCCGATCTCCACCCGTTCGGTCATCTCCGCCCAGGATCCGAGCATCGTCCAGCATTCGAAGTGCGCGCCGTTCGAGTCGCCGGACAGCGGGAAGAAGTGGTCCCAGTTGTAGACGACGTCGACTCCCATGTCCTCCGCCCTGAGCACGGCGCGGCGGATGTCGTCGTAGGTGGCGTGCTGAGGCTGGATCTGGACACCCAGGCGAAACGGCCCGGCCATGGTCATACTCCCGGTGAGACGGAGGCGGACGCTAGCGATCGATCGTCTCGACCCTGAGTCCGGGCGCTCAGGTGTCGGCGACCGTGTCGGCGATCAGCTCGTCGACCACTGCCTTGAGCGCCTCGTCTTCGTGGGCCCCCTCCTCCAGCGCGGCGCGGAACGAACGAAGCTGGCGGTGCGACGACGCTCCCCGGCGGGCGATCTCACCGGCGTGCTGGACTTCATCCAGGCACCCGAGCTCGCGAGCGTCTTCTGCGATCAGCTCGACCCATTCGTCGACCAGGTCGACGAACGGCATGAGGGCCCCCCGTCCGTAGTCCATGAGCGAGCCGGACGCGCCGTACCGCTGCGCCCGCCACACGTTCTCCGAGATGAGCATGTTGGTGTATCTGCGCCACCGCTGATTCTGGGTCCGGAGCCGGTAGAGCATGTGCAGCGTCGCCTGGTACAGCGCGGCGATGGTGACGGCGTCCTCCCACCTGGTGCAGATGTCGGAGATGCGCATCTCGAGGGTGGGGTAGCGATGCGATGGTCGGATGTCCCACCACACCTTGGTGGCGTCTTCGATGATGCCGGCGTTCGTGAGGATTCGAATGTGGCGCTCGTATTCCGCCCAGCTCTCGAACTCCTCGGGGAGGCCCGTTCTCGGCATGGTGCGGAAGACGTTGATGCGGTAGCTCTTGAGGCCCGTGTCGCGTCCTCCCCAAAAGGGCGACGAGGTGGAGAGGGCGAGGAAATGGGGCAGGAAGTAGGCCACCTGGTTCATGAGGTCGATCCGCAGTTCGGGATCCTCGATGCCGGCGTGGACGTGCATGCCGCAGATCACGAGTCGCTGGCCGACGACGCCCAGATCCTGGGACAGCATCTGGTATCGCTCCCCCTCGCTCGGAATCTGCTCCCACCACAGTGCGAAGGGGTGTGTGGATGCGGCGATGATTCGCGACGAGTGCTGGCGGGCGGCCTCACCCAGCGTCTTGCGGAGGTCTCGAAGGTCGGCTGCGAGTTCGCCGATGCTCCCGTGTGGATGGGTGCCGACCTCGATCTGGGCGCGCAGCAGCTCGGGTGACACGCGATCCTGGAGCCGATTTCGCGCTTCGTCCCACAACGAGTTGGGAGGATCGACCATCAGATTTCGCGTCTCGGGATCGACGAGCAGGTACTCCTCCTCGATTCCGACGGTGAGCGACGGCTCCACCAGCATGGGGGGACGATAGCCAGAACGTCTCGCGGCGGTCCGTTCAACCCGGGAGGTCGAACGCCGCAGCCGTTCGCGACCGGCTCCTTTCGGCGGCGTCGCGCACCCAGCATCCCTCGAGATGATCGTTGACCAGTCCCATGGCCTGCATGAAGGCGTAGATGGTGGTGGGCCCGACGAAGCTCCAACCCCGGCGCTTCAGATCCTGCGAGATCGCCGTCGAAGTGGCGGTGATCGATGGGATCTCGCCGGGCGCCGCGCCGAAGGACGCGTGGGGCCAGAAGTAGCCGCCGAGCGAGTCGAACTCGTCGATCAGTTCGAGCGCCCGCCTGGCGTTGTTGATCGTCGAGCGGATCTTGCCCTGGTGGCGGACGATTCCGGCGTCAGCGAGCAGCCGTTCGACGTCTGAGTCGTCGAATGCGGCCACCTTTTCAGGATCGAATCCGGCGAAGGCAGCCCTGAAGTTCTCCCGTTTGCGCAGGATGGTCAGCCACGACAGCCCCGCCTGGAACCCTTCCAGGCACACCTTCTCGAACAACCGGTGATCGTCGGCGACGCCGAATCCCCACTCCGTGTCGTGGTAGACCGCGTAGTCCGGGGTCGATCCGCCCCACCGGCAACGGGCATTGCCGTCGTCTCCGATCGTCAACTCCATCGGAGGAGAGCCTATCCGCTGACGGCCCGGGCGAGGGCGGTGGCCGCCGCGGCCGCCATCACGACGACCAGGAAGGGCATCCGCCGCCACAGGGCGATGACGGCGACGCCGACACCCACGTAGCGGGCATCGATCACCAGGTCCCTGCCCTGGGTCGTGACCGATACGGCCACCAGGGCGGCGAGCAGCGCCGCCGGAGCGAGATGTGCGAGGCGCTCGATGGCGGGTGGCAGGCGCCTCCCGCCGATCAGGAGAGGCCCGGCCGCCTTGAGCGCATATGTGCCGATGGCGAGCACGGCCACGGTCGTCCACGCCTGGCTCATCGGCGGCGTCCTCCGACGGCGACCGCGGCGATCGCCGCAACCACGGGAATGCCGGCAGGGGCGACCGGCGTGAGCAGGACGGCGATGAGCACGGCACCGAGCGCGACCCGGCGCTGTGCGGGGTCTCGAAGTCGGGGCCACAGCAACGCCAGAAACGCCGCGGGAATCGTCGCGTCCAATCCCCAGCGCTCCACGACGTTTCCCGCCGACTGCAGCCCGGCGGCCCCGATGACGGTGGAGAGGTTCCAGAGGGCGAACACGCCGACGCCCCCGGCGAGGAAGCCATAGCGTCGCAGCGCCGGCTGTCTCTCGGCCGTCGCCACTGCGGTGGACTCGTCGATCACGAGCTGGGAGACGATCGCCCGCCACCACCTCGGCCCCGCCAGGTCGGGGGCGAGGACGATCCCGAAGGCGAGCGACCGGAGGTTCAGCAGAAGTCCCGCTCCCACCGCTGCCGCCACCGCGCCTCCGTTGCCCAGAATCGCCACCGCGGCGAACTGGGCCGAGCCGGTGAACACGAACGAAGAGAACCCCACGGTCTCCCAGAGGGTGAGCCCGGCGTCGGCGGCGATGACTCCGAATGCCGCCCCGTATGGAACGGTGGAGGCGGCAATCGAGAGAGCTCTCAGGAGGATGCGCCGTCGATCGGCTCGTGCGATGGCAGGGGAGGCCATGGCCGGCGATCGTATGCACCGGTGAACCGTTTCGAAACTCGCGGTCCCCGGATGGGGATTGCGGCGGGGTCCTCGTAGATTGAGCGGCATGTCATTCGATGCGCCCCAGGGCCCTCCCGGCTCCCCCGCGCGAACGGACGCACCGGGCGGGCCGCTGTGGGCTCTCTCGGGCCTGGTTGCGGCCGGGGCCTCACTCGGCCTCTCCGAACTGCTGGCGGGAGCGATCGGATCGTTCCCGTCGCTGGTCTCCGGCGTCGCCGTCTGGGCGATCGACACGGTTCCCGCCCCGGTCAAGGACTGGGCGATCCGCACGTTCGGAACATCCGACAAGCTGGTGCTCGGCATCGGCATCGTCGTGGTCACCCTGCTGGTCGGTGCCGCGGTCGGCGTCCGGTCTTCTGTGAACCGCCGCCTGGTCTCATTTGCATTCCTGGTGTTCGGACTGCTCGCCGGCGTGGCCGCCTCGCGCGATCCGCAGGTGGGCCTCGTGATCGCCCTGGCGGCCGGAACGGTTGCGGCGCTCGGCGGCGTCGCCGTCTTCCGCCTCGTCGCTCGGCCCCTTCCCGAAGGGCGCGGAGTCGACGCCGACCGGCGAGTGTTCCTCGGCCGGGCCGGGGCGGCCGCCACCCTGGCGTTGGTGTCGGCGGTCGCAGGGCGGGCCTTGTTCGAGCGTTCCCGGGTCATGGCGGCTCGCCGGGGCGATGTCGCGCTCCCGGTCGCCCGCGACCGCGCCGCACCGCCCGCCACCGGCGCGTCGCTCGCCGTCGACGGGATCTCGCCGCTGGTCACGCCCAACGACGACTTCTACCGCATCGACACCGCTCCCTTCTCGGTTCCGCAGGTGGATCTCGCCACGTGGCGGCTCCGGGTCACCGGGATGGTCGAGCGCGAGATCGAGCTCACCTACGAGGATCTGGCGGCGCTGCCGATGGTGGAGCGGTACGTGACGCTGTCATGTGTCTCCAACACCGTCGGAGGAGACCTCGTGGGGACGGCCAAGTGGCTGGGGACGCCGCTGGGGGAGCTGTTGACCAGGGCCGGCGTCGGCGACGGCGCCCAGCAGATCGTTGGTCGGTCGGTGGACGGGTTCACCGTCGGTTTTCCGGTCGATGCGGCGTTTGACGGGCGCGAGGCGCTGGTGGCCGTCGGCATGAACGACGAGCCTCTCCCCTTCGAGCACGGCTTCCCGGCACGACTCGTGGTGGCCGGGCTGTACGGGTACGTGTCGGCCACCAAGTGGCTGTCCGAGATCGAGCTGACCACCTGGGATGGCTTCGACGCCTACTGGATTCCGCGAGGATGGGCCAAGGAGGCACCCGTCAAGACCCAGTCACGGATCGACACGCCACGCCAGCGCAGCCGCATCCGACCGGGGATCACCCCCATCGCGGGAGTGGCGTGGGCGCCGACCCGCGGGATCTCCAGGGTGGAGGTCAGAATCGACGACGGCCCCTGGCTCGAGGCCGCCATGGCCGACGCGCTCGACGACGACACGTGGCGGCAGTGGATGTTCTCCTGGGAGGCGACGCCGGGCAGCCATCAGATCCTGGTTCGCGCCACAGACGGCGACGGGGTCACCCAGACGGACGCGATCAGCCGGCCCGACCCGGACGGAGCCACCGGCCATCACACGATCACCGTGGACGTGGTGTGAGCGGCTGCCGGCGGGGAGAGCGGCGGAACGTCTAGCGGTCGTCCGGTTGCCGCTCGTCCGGTTGCGGGGCGCCGGTCGCCTGTGCCTCGCTCGGCTCGTCCGCCCGCTCGTCCACGGCGGTGATCGCCCAGGCGAGATCGTGGGAGGGGTCTTCGACGGCCAGTCGCAGCGTCCATCCCGGGGTGACGCCGTCGGTCCACAGGTACCAGCGCAGTTCGTCCATGGCCTCGCCGAGTTCGTCGGGGGAGGGAGGAACGTCGAGTCCGGCCAGGGCGGCAGCCGCCCACCAGGCGTGGAACCGTCCGGAGGCAGCGCCCCTTCGGCGTCCGTAGGCACCGCCGGATGCCGCCGCCCATCCCATCCATGCCATGGCGGCGGCCGGCGACACCCGGGCGAACCCTGCCCGGCGAAGACCGAACGACCCCACGGCGGCAAAGGCATCCCCGTTCACCGCGGCCGTCTCCGCCACCCCGTTGGAGCTGGTGACCCACGGGGTCACCAGGCCCAGCAACGCATCCTCGACTTCGTCGTCCCCGATGCGGTCGGCGGCGGCCAGGTCCCTCCACTCATAGGGAACCTCGGCGGGAGCCGGGAACTCCGCCCTGTCCGAGGCATATTCGGCCAGGGGGTAGTCGGGTTCCCAGGGCTGGAGGCGGATCGGGATCTCGAGCACATGCGGGTCGACTTGCGACGGGTCGATGTCCTCGCCCCTCAGTGCCCGTTCGTGTGCCGCGATCGCCCGCTCCGGCCCCGATCCCAGGAAGGGTTCGAGCGTTGACCACCGGTGCGACTGGGCCGCCACCTCGGGCAGCGGCCCGAGGGTGAATCGTGCCGGCCCCTCTGCCACCACCTCGCCTGCCAGGTCGTCGGGGCCCTCCAGCGCCAGGCGGTAGCGGGCGTTCTCTTCGATCGACCACACCTGCTTGCCGCGCTCGACGGCCGCCCGGCAGTGGATCCGGAGGGCCACGATCTCGTCCCATGCGCGTCGGCTGCACATCGCGTCGACGATGCGGACGAGTGCGTCGGTGTCGGCGTATTCGATGGCGGCGAGCGTGGTCTCGTCGAGCGAGCGGCTCATGGTCGGTCGCCCAGGCCCACGGGGCTGTCTGTCTGTCGGGACCAGTCGCTCCACGAACCCTCGTACAGCAGCGCGTCCGTCCGGCCGGCGATGGCGAGGGCCAGGATGCCATGGCAGGCGGTGACGCCGCTTCCGCAGTAGACGACGGGCGACGGACCGACCGGCTCGTAGCGACGGGCGAGGTCCGCCGGGGAGAGGAACCGCCCGTCCGGTCCGAGGTTGCCGGCGTAGGCGAGGTTGACGGCGCCGGGTATGTGTCCCGCCTTGGGATCGATCGGTTCGACCTCGCCCCGGTACCGCTCCGGCGCCCGTGCGTCGATCAGCGGGTGGCCGCCGGCGGCGACCCCTTCCCGGTCGATCACTCCAGACCACTCCAGGGCCGTCGTGTACGAACCGGGCTTGACCCGCGGGATGGCCTGGGTGACCGGCCTCTCCTCCCTGGTCCACTCCGAGAAGCCGCCGTCGAGGACGCTGACCTCTGGATGTCCGATGGAGCGGAGCATCCACCACAGCCTGGCGGCGGCGGAGCCTCCCGAGTCGTCGTATGCCACCACCGCGTGGTCGCGGTGGACGCCGAGACGGCGGAGGGTGGCGGTGAAGGCCTCCGGACGGGGAAGCGGATGGCGTCCGGGGCCCGTCTGGCCGGTCAGGTCGGCCTCGAGATCGCAGAACACCGAGGTGGGGATGTGCCCCGCCTCGTATTCGCGGCGCCCGCGGGAAGGGTCGGCCAGATACCAGCGGACGTCGATGATCGAGAGACGGGCGTCGCTGATACGGGCGGCCAGATCGGAAGCGGAGATCAGCATGGGGCTCAGACGGTACCCGCCGCTCACTCGCCCCGGAACAACCGGGCGATCACGTTCAGAATGACCGAGCCCGCCACCGAGACGACGATCATCGAGGCGATCGGGATGAACACCGCCGACCGCTCTCCCTCGATGCGGATGTCTCCCGGCAGCTTCCCGAACCACGAGAACAGCCCGAACCGGACCCCGACCCCGACCAAGGCGATCACCAGCCCGACGGCGATGAGGATGTTCCCGGCGCGCATGGGGCCAGGCTACGCCCCGATCGATCCGGGCGCGCCGGGTGAGGGGTCGGCCGCCCGAGACCGGGGCGCCGCTATTCCTCCTCCGATGGTGTCCCGTCTTCGGCTTCGT
Organism: Acidimicrobiia bacterium; assembly: GCA_036525795.1. Taxonomy (GTDB): domain Bacteria; phylum Actinomycetota; class Acidimicrobiia; order Spongiisociales; family ZC4RG35; genus DATCZS01. The sequence goes on from DATCZS010000061.1 coordinate 19,383, forward strand.
CCCCAAATGTCCGGCGGAGTTCGTCGCCCAGCCCTTCGAAGGTGGCGCCGAGGGCGGAGACGAGAGAGGCGGCGGCATCTTTCACCTGGGCGCGGACCTCGGGATCGCGCATGGCGGATCCGACCGAGTCGGCAACCGAGCGAGCGGCGTCGCCCAGGGTTCGCAGCGCCTCTCTCAGGTCGTCCTCGGTGGGACCGCGGTCCCCCACGAGGTCCCGGTAGCGTCGCCGGAGGCCGTCGCCCACATCGGCCCATCGCTCGCTCGCCTCGGTCCACGGATCGGCGGCCGTAGGATCGTGCTCGTGATTCTCCACCTGCTCGATGGTACCTATGAGCTGTTCCGCGCCCACTTCGGCGTTCCGCCTCGAACGGCTCCGGACGGAATGCAGGTGGGGGCGACCCGGGGCGTCATGGATTCGACCATCGCATTGCTGGACGATCCCGCGGTCACCCATCTGGGCGTGTCGTTCGACACGGTGGTCGAATCCTTCCGCAACGCGATGTTCGCCGGGTACAAGACCGGCGAGGGCATCGAGCCCGACCTGTGGGCCCAGTTTCCCCTGGTGGAGAGGGCGATGCGGGCGTTGGGCGTGGTGACCTGGTCGATGGTCGAGTTCGAGGCGGACGACGGGATCGCCACGGCCGCGGCCCGCTGGCGCGACGAGGTCGAACAGGTGGTGATCCTCAGCCCGGACAAGGACTTGATGCAGTGCGTGAGAGATGATCGGGTGGTGACGTTCAATCGCCGCGAGCGGAAGCGATTCACCCGTCTCGACGTGATCGAGAAGTTCGGTGTGCCGCCCGAGTCGATTCCCGACTACCTGGCCCTTGTGGGTGACGCCGCAGACGGGGTGCCAGGGTTGCCGGGCTGGGGGGCGAAGTCGGCTTCGACCCTGCTCGCTCGCTACGGCCACCTCGAAGACATCCCGGCGTCGGCGGAGGAGTGGGACGTGACGGTGCGGGGGCCGGGGCGGCTGGCGGCGACGCTGGACGACCGTCGGGAGGAAGCGCTCCTCTACCGGAGCCTGACCACGCTCCGAACCGACGTTCCGCTCGAGGAGACCCTCGACGACCTGCGCTGGCGCGGGGTGGTGGAGCCCGACTTCACCGAGCTGTGCGTGGAACTCGGCTTCGAGTCCCTGTTCGAGCGGGGGTTGCCTGCGCGGCAGTGATGCCGTCCGGCTGTGGCCCCGCCGGCCGCAGCGAGCACCGTGGCCCGGTCAGCGGGGAATCGTCTGCCTCGATCGGTACCAGTATCGGTAGACCTCCTCGAACCCCATCGACGCGTAGAGGCGAAGGGCCGGGCTGTTGTCCGACCGCACCTGGAGGTAGGCGAGGTGGGCGCCGTGCGACGATCCCCAGGCCTGCACCGCCCGCGAGACGGCGCGGCCGTGGCCGTTCCCCCGCACAGAAGGGTCGACGACGACGTCGAACAGGCCGACCAGCTCGAGGTCGAGCACACCCACCGCCAGTCCGTGCTCGGAGAGACCCACGACGTGGGGGAGCGTGAGCGCGGACAGCGATTCGACGATCTCGTCCACCCGCAGGTCGCTGTACCCGCCCCAGGCGCGAAACCGATCGACGAATCCGGGGGTCACCGCCGACCGGAGCACCACGCCCGGTTCGGGATGGAGGCCGGACTCGAGCGGAGCGGTCATCACGAGGACGTCGGCGGACCGCTCGTATCCGCGCTCTTCGAGGAGGTGGTCGACCGTTGCGTCGAGGCGGGTGAGGCGGAACTGGGGGGCGCGACGCCGGGAGGCGAAGCGACGTTCCACCGCCTCGATCTGGTCCATGAGCGCCCGCGGGCGGTACCCGTTGGTGACGGCGGAGTTGATCCTGTTCACCGCCCCGCGTCCGAGCAGCACCGTCCACCCGTTGACCAGCGCCGTCTCCGGCGCGGGGAGGGCGCGGGCTGCCGCCGTCTCGATCCGCCTGATCTGGTTGCGGTTCATCGCCTGAGGGCGCGGAGGGCGGCGTTGTGTCCGCACATCCCGTGAGTTCCGGCTCCGGGCGGGGTGGCGGACGAGCAGAGAAAGACCCCGTCGAGCGGTGTCGCGTACGGATCGGCCTGTGGGAAGGGCCGGAACATCAGCTGGCCGAAGGTGTGCGCGCCGCCGGCGATGTCGCCGCCGACATTGTTGGCGTTGTGCGCCGCCCACGTCTTCGGGGTGTGGGTGGCGATCGCCAGGATGCGATCCCGGAACCCCGGGGCGAACGATTCGATCCGATCGAGGATGGTGTCGGTGAAGTCGACGTCCGAATCGTGGGGAACATGGGCGTACGCCCAGACCGTGTGAGAGCCTGCGGGTGCCCGGGTGTCGTCGAACATCGACTGCTGGGCCACGAGGACGAACGGCTGGCGGTCGACGATGCCTTCCCATGCGTGTCTCTCGGCCCGGGCGATGTCGGCCATCGGCCCGGCGAGGTGCACCGTGCCGGCGCGACTCAGGTCGGGATGCGACCAGGGGATGGGACCGTCGAGGGCGATGTCGAGCTTGAACGCCGCCGGGCCGCGCCGGTACGAGCGGCAGCGCCGGAGATAGCCCGACGGGAGGCGATCCTCGGCGATCCGGGCGAACACATCGGGGGTGAGGTCGAACAGCGTGATCGGCGATGGCGGAACCTGGTCGAGGCGATCGACGCGACGGCCTGTCTCGATCACCCCGCCCATCGACACGAGGAGCGAGGCCAGGGCATCGGCGATCGCCTGCGAGCCGCCGCGCGCCGCCGGCCATCCGTTGAGGTGGGCTCCGGCCATGAGGAACCATCCGAATGAGGCCGTGAGCGGCCGGTCGAGTGGGAGGAAGGCGTGGGCGGCGCACCCGGCGAAGAGCGCCCTGGTGGGCTCGGCGTCGAACAACGCCGTGGCCGCCCCGCCCGCCGAGCGGGCGGCGTCGAGGCCGAATCTCCCCAGCGAGATCGGGTGACGGGGGATCCGGGCCAGCGGCCCGAACAGATGCTGTTCCAGCCGGGGCCAGTGATCGATGATCCGGCTCATCACCTTGCGGTAGGCCGGCCCGTCGGGTCCCATCCCGTCCGCCGTCTCCTCGAGGCTGCGATGGAGCAGCGCGACCCGGTCGGGGGAGACGGGGTGGGCGAGGGCGATGTCGGGATGCACCCATTCCAGGCCGTGCTCGCCGAGCGGCAACGTTCGCAGGTACGGCGACCCGGAGGCGAAGGGGTGGATCGCCGAGCACACGTCGTGGCGAAAGCCGGGCAGGGTGAGCTCTTCGGTGCGCGTCCCCCCGCCGATCCGGTCGGCGGCTTCGATCACCAGCACCGACCGTCCGGCCTGGGCGAGCGTCACGGCGGCGCTGAGCCCGTTGGGGCCCGCCCCCACCACCACGGCGTCATAGGTTTCCACCGTCCCGAGCGTACCGGGGCAGCGGTGTCACAGCGGGGACCGGCGCCTTCCCGTGCCGGTCCCCGCTCGATTACCTCTTGACGTATCTCGCACCGTTCGATAAAGTTCGAACGGTAAGACGCGATTCAGAAAGAATGAACTATGTCGACCGAACCGATCCGTGATCTCTCCAGAGGGCGCAAGCGCTTCCAGGTGATTGTGGCCGATTCACCCCTCTACGACGTGATGTTGGCCACCTGGTCGGCATTCGGAGGCGACGACAAAGTGGCGAGCCACGAGGTCAGCAAGAAGTGGTTCGATCGGTTTCGAACCGCTGTCCCCGATTCGACCGAGGAGCGGATGAGCAGCCTGGGGCTCACCGACGGCGCCGTGTGGGCGGGAATCCTGTCCTACGTCGCCGCCAAGGGCCCGATCGAGACCGACGCGATTCTTCGATGGCTCGAGGACGACTCCGGTGAACTGGTCGGCGGCCTGCTCTCCGATTTCTGTTGGGAGGCGGGCGACGACGACCTGGAAAAGGCTTTGGCCGGTGACGCCGAGGCGTCCGAGCGGGTCATGGGCACCTGCAAGCCGGCGGTGCGCGAATCGTTGAGAGCCCTACGGGGAGCAGGCGACACGCTCGGACCGGCGCTGGCAGGGGTTCTCGCTTCGATCTTCGAAGCCGCCTACCAGCAGCTCGAGCCGGGGTGGGCGCCCGCCATCGTGGCCTCGGCCCAATCCACCAGACGAGTGGCGGAGGTCATGCAGCCCCGGGAACTGATCGAACAGATCACCAACGGCATCGACTACGAAATTCCCCTCGGCACCACCCGGCTGATCGCGATTCCGACGGTCAGCCTGCGGCCCTGGACGCTGGTGATGCAGTTCGAAGACGCCGTGCTCGTCTCCTACCCCGTGGCAGACGAGCACCTCGAGGCCGATCCGGATGCGCCTCCCGGCTGGCTGGTTCGCTACCACAAGGCGCTGGGTGACGATCGGCGTCTCCGGATCCTGCGCCGTCTGGCCCTCGGACCGGCGTCCCTGACCGAGTTGACCGAACTGGTCGGGCTGGCCAAGTCCACCGTCTTTCACCACATCGGCGTGCTGCGGGCAGCCGGGCTCATCAAGGTCAGGGTCGACAAGGACAGCGACGCCGGCCTCTCATACCAGCTCCGGCGCAAGGCTCTCGACGACGCCACGTTCCAACTCGAAAAGTACCTCGACATCGCATCGACACAGGAGCAACCATGACACCGTTCTACGAAGGCTGGACTCGATCGCGCCGCATCATGAACGAGCTCTCGCGACCGCACGAACCGGCAGATGAGATCGTCCGACCGACGGTCGGATACCGCATCGGCCGGGGTCTCGTACACCTGGGTGCCTCCCTCATGAAGGAGAGGATCGTCACCCGCCACGAGCTCGAACTCGCCGCCTGAACCATCCGCCACGGGAAGGTTCTCCTCCGACAACCTCCCCGACCAACGATTCGGGCCCCCCGGTGTCACGCCGGGGGGCCCGAATCGCGATGGGCCTCCTCGACCAACAGCAGGCGTCGCCGGCAGGTTCGGGGCTGGCCGGTTGGCGGTAGGCCCGGTCGGGACACGGCGAATGCGGCATCCACAGCGGGTGACCGATCGCCCGCTGGGCGGCCCGCTCGTTACTCGTCCTCCTCGATCACCACGTCGAACCGCTCGGCGCAATCGGCGCAGCGGTATGCGAGCGGTGTGCCCGGCTCGACCTCCCCGTCAGGGGGAAGGAAGGAGATGAGGTGGGCGGTGCCCAGGCAGTCGATGCAGGTGAACTCCGTCGGCGGTCTCACTCAGGCTCCGATCGGTGCCGACTCCGGTTCGGCGTCGGAGGTGCCGGCAGCAGGAGGGCGAGCGAACAGGAACAGCGCCGCGCCGATGATCCCTGCGACGATCGAGCCGGCGAAGATCCCGACCTTGGCGTCGGCGGTGAGCACCGGGTCGGTGAAGGCCAGGGCGGTGATGAAGAGTGCCACGGTGAATCCGATTCCGGCCGTGGCCGCCGTGCCGAGCATGTGACCCCAGGTGGCACCGGCCGGGAAGCGACCGAGCCGGAGCCGGACCGCCAGCCACGTGAAGAGCCCGATCCCGAAGGTCTTTCCCACCACCAGGCCCAGCCCGACGCCGAGCGCCACCGGACTGACCAGGGCCGTGACGATCGATCCTTCGAAACGCACGCCGGCGTTGGCGAGGGCGAACACCGGGACGATCACGAAAGAGACCCACGGTGTGAGGGCGTGCTCCCAACGGTTGAGAGGGGCCACCGACTCGCGCGAGATGAACGAGAGCAGCGTGGCCTCGTGGTCGGCGTGCTCACGTTGCTCGGGGGTGTCTGCGACCGGGGGGTAGGCGTCGAGGATGCGGCGGGCCTTGGAGTCGAACTCCCGCACCCCGTACATCGGTCGCGCCGGAGTGAGAAACCCGAGCAGGACACCGGCGATCGTGGCGTGAACCCCAGACTCGAGGAAGAAATACCACACCGCCAGGGCGACGGGGATGTACAGCACCTCGCTGCGGATCCCCACCTTGGTCGAGATCCAGATGAGGGCGAGACCCCCCAGCCCGAGGCCCAGATACCCGAAGCTGAGGTCGTCGGTGAAGAAGACGGCGATCACCAGGATGCCGCCGATGTCGTCGACGATGGCGAGCGCAAGCAGGAACAGCTTGGCTCCGGCAGGAACCCTCCGCCCGAGCAGCGACAGCACCCCGAGAGAGAATGCGATGTCGGTGGCCATCGGAACCGCCCATCCGCGCAGGGCTTCGGGGTCGCCGGTGTTGAACGCGACGAAGATCAACGCAGGGACGACCATCCCGCCGATGGCCGCGAACAGGGGAAGTGCCGCCGCCCGTGGATCGCGCAACTCCCCGAGGACCAGCTCGCGCTTGATCTCCAGACCGACCACGAAGAAGAAGATGGCCATGAGCCCGTCGTTGATCAGATGCTCGACCGATTCCTCCAGATGGAACCCACCCAGTTCGAGGGTGAAGTTGGTGTGGAGGAACGCGTCGTAGGTCTCGTAGTAGGCCGAGTTCGCCCAGATGATCGCGGCGACCGCCGCCACCAGCATGATGACTCCCGAGGCGGCCTCGTAGTCCATGAAGCGGCGTACCGGCCGGACGAACCGCTGCGGGATGAAGCGGTCCGAGTGAATCCAGGTGTGGTGGAGACGCTCCTCGGGTTCGGTTGGGGGCATGTTGGGTCGTCCTCTTGTTTCAGCTCGAGATGTGGTGACCCGCCGACTTGAGCTCGACGCAGGCGGCGATGACGCGTTCGGACATCGCCTGTTCCGCCTTCTTCATGTACGAACGCGGGTCGTAGACCTTCTTGTCTCCCACTTCCCCGTCGACCTTCACGACCCCGGCGTAGTTGGTGAACATGTGGTCTGCGATCGGTCGGGTGAAGGCGTACTGGCAATCGGTGTCGATGTTCATCTTCACGACGCCGTATCCGAGCGTCTCGTGGATCTCCTCCAGGGTCGAACCCGAGCCGCCGTGGAACACGAGGTCGTGGCGGCCGTCGGGACCGTATCTCGCCTCCATCGCCTCCTGTCCGTCGCGCAGGATCGACGGCCGGAGCTCGACCGCTCCCGGCTTGTAGACGCCGTGGACGTTGCCGAACACCGCCGCGAGCAGGTAGCGGCCCCGTTCGCCGGTCCCCAGCACCTCGGCGGTACGGAGCATGTCCTCCGGAGAGGTGTAGAGCTTGGCCTTGTCCACCCCTTCGTGGTCCATCGTGTCCTCCACCCCTCCGACGATGCCGATCTCGAGCTCGAGGATCACATCGACCCCGGCACACTCGTCGAGCAGCGCGGAGGCGAGCCCGAGGTTGTCCTCGAGCGGCAGGGCGGACGCATCGAGCATGTGGCTCTGGAACAGCGGACCGAGACCCTCGGAGCGCCGCTGACGCGACATGGCCAGGAGAGGCCGGATGTATCCATCCACTCTGTCCGGCTGGCAGTGGTCGGTGTGGAGGGCGATATGCACCGGGTAGGCGTCGGCGACGACGTGGGCGAACTCGGCCAGGGCCCGGGCCCCCAGAGGCATGCTCTTGTGGTGGAGACCCGACAGGAACTCGGCGCCGCCCGTCGAGATCTGGATGATCCCGTCCGACTCCGCTTCGGCGAATCCCTTCAGGGCGGCGTTGAGGGTCTCGCTCGAGGTGACGTTGATGGCCGGAAAGGCATAGCGTCCGGCCTTGGCGCCGTCGAGCATGGCTCGGTACGTCTCGGGTGAGGCGATGGGCATTGATCCTCCACACGGATGGCGAGTGCGAGGTGAAACGTAGCCGAGACGCCGGCTTTGACGAAGATCAGCCCGCGGCGGCTTTGCGGGGCCGGCTCCAGACGAACCACAGGGCGTAGACGCCCACAAACCCGAGCAGGGTTCGAATGGTGGTGTTGTCCGTGAGCAGGCCGGCCGAGAGCGCCAGAGACGCGACGATCCCGACGGTGGCCTGGATCTTGGTTGTGAGCGTCAGCCCGCCTTCGTACCGGGCGAGCATCCGCTGGACGAATGGCCGGGCGCGGAGCCATTGCTCGAAGCGAGGCGATGAACGCGCGAAGAAGAAGAGGGCCAGCACGACGAGATCGGCGGTCGGTATCCCGGGAAGAAACGAGAAGGCGACCAGCACGAGGCACACCGTTCCGAGGACGAAGTACACGCCCCGAACGACCCGACTTCTCGACGGCCCGGCCAGTTCTGTCTCCGCGGTGTTCACGACGGCCATACCTCCGGCACGCTACGCGCAACGGGTCTCAACGCCATGTCGGAATCGATGCTGGGTGTCATCGGTGCTCCGTTCGGGGAACCAACGGATCGACTGCATCTTCCAAGAACCGCGTGATGTGGGCAACTACGACCCGGGTGCGAGGCGAGGCGAACGCATCAAACGCGTGCTGGGCTCCGTCGACCTCCAGGAGCCGTACCGCCGACCGGGAGACTGCGCCGAGGGCGTCGACGAAGTGGCGCGCCTCCAGCGGCGGGACGAGGGAGTCGTGGGTGCCGTGGACCACGAGGAAGGGAGGGGCGCCGGGATGGATCTGATCGATCGGCGACGCGTCGCGGTAGGCCTCGGGGGCGTGTTCGGCTGTCGCTTTCATCACCGCCTGAGGAATCACCGGCCAGTCCCAGCGGGTCCCGTTCCGGTTCAGGAAGTCGTACACCCCGTACATGGGAACGCAGGCGGCCACGGAGGTGTCGAGGTGTTCGAACCCCGGTTGGAGATCCGAGCGGTCGGCGGTCAGGGCGGCCAGCGATGCCAGGTGGGCGCCGGCCGACCCGCCGGCGATGGCCACTCGATCCGGATCGACTCCCGCCGCCGCGCCGGTCGTCTTGCACCACGCCAGAGCGCGCTTGACCCCGATGAGGTGCTCGGGATGGGTGGCGGCGGGTGACAGGGGATAGCGGATCGTGGCGACGATCCAGCCGCGTTCGGCCAGATGGTGAAAGAGGGGGCGCGCCTGTTTGTGCGGGCCTCCACCGGTCCACGAGCCCCCGTGGACGTACACCAGCGTCGGAGAGGGCTCGCCCCTGTGGGCGGTGTGGCGGTACAGGTCGAGGGTGAGTCCCTGGTGGTACTCCACCTCGCAGACGAGGTCCACATGCTCGGGTCGCCGGATGTGTCTGCTGAACAGGCGCGCCCATCCCCGGGCCGGTGGGGACTCGGTTCCGGCGGATCGGTGGAGCCGCCCCCGGGAGGCCCGGTTCCGTGCCATGACGCCGACCAGGCCGGCCTGGGCGGCGCCGAGGAGGATGAACCCGGTGCGTCCGACGGTGGAGGTCCAGGCCCCTGCCACCCCGGCGACCACCGCGACGGCGATCCGGGACACGAACCAGAAACCGGCCATCTCGGTGGTCACGAGACCCGGAAGCCAGAGCGGGGGAAACCTCGAGGGTGGCAGCACCGGCCGTCGCAGCGCGTTGACGGTCATGGCCAGCGCCACCAGCGAATACGTGAAGAAGAGCCCGGGGACCATGCGTCGCTCAACGTAGAGGGTGCGGGGACGAATGCCACTTCGATGACGGTCGGTGACAGGCGGTGTGTTCCGGCGGCGGGGGCGGCACCCCAGGGCGTCACACGGAGGCGCCTTGTGCGATGGCTACCGTCCGGTCGTGCGGTCGATCGGTCAGAGATTCTCGTTTGCCACGGTGCTCGCATCGACGATGGGTGCAGCGACGTTCTCCCTCGTCGTGTACAGCGTTCTGGCGGCTGAACTGATCGAGGAGTTCGGGGTCGACCGCTGGCAGATCGGCGCACTGGTCACCGCCAATTCGCTGTTCGGCGCGATCGTCTCGCCCTTCGTGGGAGTGTTCACCGATCGCATCGGCGCCCGCCGGGCGACCATCCTCACCCTGATCGTGTCCGCCGTCGCATTGAGCGGCACCGCCCTGTCCCCCGTGTATCCGCTGTTGATCGTCGTTGCCCTCGTCGGGGGAGTGGCCCAGGCGCTGACCAACCCGGCGACCAACAAGCTGATCTCTCTTCACATCGACGCCGGGCGCCGCGGAGTGATCACCGGGATCAAACAGTCCGGCGTCCAGTTCGGGACGTTCCTGGCGGGTGTCATCCTCCCTCCCGTGGCGATCGCCTACGGCTGGCGGGCGGCGGTGGGAGTCTTCGTGGCGATGGCGGTGTCGGCTGTCGTGCTGGCGATGGTGACGCTTCCCGCCGATCCCCACCACGACGAGGCGCGGCACGGTCCCTCGACGCCCGGACCGCTGCCGGGACTGATCTACCGGCTCGCCGTGTACGGCTTCCTTCTCGGTTCGGCGGGCACTGCGATCTTCACCTACCTCCCGTTGTTCGCCGAAGAGCAGCTCGGATTCCCTGCCGAGGTGGCCGGGCTGTCCGTCTCGGTGACGGGACTGGTCGGCATCGTGGCCCGGATCTCCTGGGGCCGGATCGCCGAGCAGCGCTTCGGTTCGGCTCGCTCGCTGGCGCTGATCGCCGTGCTGGCGGTGACGGCCGCCCTGACGCTGGCAGGCGCAGGTCGGGTGCCCGCGGCGGTGTGGATCGGTGCGGTGCTGACCGGGGCCTCGGCGAGCTCGTGGAACACCGTGGGGATGCTGGCGATCATCCAGAACGTTCCCGCCAGTCGCGCCGGCCGCGGCTCGGGGATCGTGCTCCTGGGGTTCCTCGCCGGCCTGGCCACCGGCGCCCCGCTGTTCGGTTGGTCGGTCGACGTGCTCGGCACCTACACACCGGGATGGCTGGTCGTCGGCGGGGTCTTCGCGGCCGCAGTGGGTGTGATCTGGCCTCTGGTGCCGCGCCGCCGGGCGGGGCGGGCGACGGTGTGATCGGAGGCCGGGTGGCCAGTCGGCCGTCACGGTCGATGCGTGCCGACACACCGGGCGGAAGGGTGGATCCGTGGTGGCGGCCGTGACGGGTGGCGTCGGGACGGGGCATGCCGCTCGCCGGACCCGTCACTCGTATGCGATCGCCTGCAGCACGTCGAGGCGGGATCCGCGCCGCGCCGGGTAGATGGCGGCGAGGATTCCCAGGCCGGAGGTCGCCACCAGCCACGACACCAGCTGGGGCCACGGAGCGGCGAAGCGGAGATCGTCCCCGATGGCGGTGACCACCGACCAGCCGAACAGCAGTCCGATGCCCGTGCCGAGGAGGCCGCCGAAGGTCGCGATGATCACCGCTTCCCACGTGATCATGCTGCGCACCTGCCCCCGCACCATTCCCACGGCTCGCAGCACGCCGATCTCGCGGGTCCGCTCGATCACCGACAGCAGGAGCGTCCCCACCACGCCCAGGGTCCCGATGACGAGGGACACCGCCAGCAGGGCGTAGAGGATGTTGAGGATCGTCCCGATCGCGCCGCTCGCCTGGTCTCTGAAGGCCTCCTGGTCCTGGATCTGAATCCCCCGGAACTCGGTGACGACCGGTTCGAGTGCCGCCCGCCCCTGGTCGACCCCCACACCGTCGACGAACTCGACCAGAACCTGGCTGTCGAGGCGTTCGACGAAGCCCGCCTCGTATGTGTCCATCCCGATGAGGGCCCCGGCCGGCGAGTCCTCGTAGATCGCCACGAGTTCCAGCGGTCGCACTCCGGTTGCGCCGAACGTCACCGCCACCATGTCCCCCAGCGCTCGCCCTTCGGCCCTGTCGGCCCGCAGCGCAACGGTGTCTCCCCCGAGGAGCCCGAGATCTCCTTCGAGGACCGAGTAGCCGATGAGTTCGAATGTGGCGCCGGTCCCCGCTCCGACGAAGGTGTCGTCTCCATCGATGAGGATCTGCCCCTGACGCTGGGATCCCACCCGCTCCACCACGTCGAGCGCCGCCACCCTGCGCGCCACTTCCGGTGAGAAGCCGAGCCCGCCGAACCCCGAAGGGGCGAGGATCACGTCGGATCGGAACCGGGCCGTCAGCTCCTGGTCGGCCGTCACCCGGGCCGACTCGGCGAGGATCGACACCAGGCTCACCAGGGCGAGGCCGACCATGAGAGCTGACGCCGTCAGGCCGGTGCGGCGCGGAGCCCGCATGGCGTTGCCCCTCGCAAGGCGGCCGGTGATGCCAGACAGCCGGCTCACCGGCCTGCCGAGCACCGATGCCACCGGGCGGGCGATGACGGCTGCGAGCACGGCGAGACCGACGAACATCAACGCCGCCCCGGCGCCGACGAGCCAGATCGCCGATGGAGCCCAGTCGGGCAGGTCGAAGAACAGGCCGACTCCCAGCAAGGCCGCTCCGGCTCCGGTGAGGGGTCCTCCGACCAGGGTTCGCACCCGGAGCTGGCGCCGGGCCGGCGGGGCGAATCCCTCGCGCATCGCCTGGATGGGCGCCACCGCTGCCGCCTTGAACGCCGGGACGAGCGCCGACACGGTCGTCACCCCCACTCCGGTGGCGAACCCGGCGAGCAGCGTGCCGGGCGTCACCCGGAGCGGGCCTTCCGGGAGGGCCAGTCCTCCTGCGCCGAACCCGAGGCGGATGAGTTGAGCCAGCCCGACCCCCATCAGCAGCCCTACCGAGGACGCGATGAGCGAGATCGCCAGCGCCTCGGCCAGCATGAGGTTGCGGATCTGTCCCGCCGTTGCTCCGATCGCCCGCAGGACGGCGAGCTCGCGGGTGCGCTGGGCGATCGTGACCCGGAAGATGTTCGAGATCACGAACGTGCCCACGAACAGCGCCACCCCGGCGAACACGAGCACGAACGTGCGAATGAAGGAGATGGCTTCGGTGAACGCTTCCACCTGCTGTCGGGCCAGGGCCTCGGCGGAGATCGCCTCGAATTCCTCCCCGAGGGCCGCTTCGAGCCTTCCGGCCAGGTCGGTGGCGGGGACGGAGTCGTCGCCCACCACCTCGATCGTCGAGTAGCGACCCGCGAGGTCGAACATCTGTCTGGCGAGTTCGACGTTCATGAACACAGAGACGGTCCCGCCCACCGACTCGGCTCCGGAGAACTCGACGATGCCGGCCACCGTCACCTCTCGTGGGCCGCCCAATCCGGTGATCGTCACGGTGTCGCCGATGGCGGCATCCATGCGCCGGGCGACGGCGGCGTCGATTGCGACTTCGCTCGTCGCCGCGGGCGGCGCGCCGGATCGGATGGCCGCGATGGTTGGGAGCTTCGGCCACGTGAGGCCGAAGATCGGTGGGCCGCTCGTCTCGACTGCCGTCCCGTCCGGACCGGCCAGCGCCAGAAACCCTGTGACGCTTCCCTGCGCGTCCGCAACGCCGTCCACCGCGATCACGGCGTCGAGCAGGTCCTCATCCAGCGGTTGGGGGATGGCAAACGGGAGTTCGGGGTCGACCTCCGACCGGATCTGGATGTCGAAACCGGCGAACGTGTCCTGGAACAGTGTCTCGAAGGTGCGGCTGAGCGTGTCGGTGAACACCAGCGTGGCCACCACGAACCCGACCGAGAACGCAATCACCAGTCCACTGATGAGCAGTCTCGCGCGATGGCCGATCGCAGCCTTGAGTGCTGCCCGCCACATCTCAGGCCTCGAGTCGCTTGATCCGATCGAGGATCCGCTCGGCGGTGGGCTCGCGAAGCTCGTCGACGATCCTGCCGTCCCCCAGGAACACCACCCGATCCGAGAAGGAGGCGGCGGTGGCGTCGTGTGTGACCATCACCACGGTCTGTTCGAAGACGTCGACCGCCCTGCGGAGGAGTTCGAGCAGCTGTGCCCCGCTCTGTGAGTCGAGGTTTCCGCTGGGCTCGTCTGCAAACACGATCTCCGGCCGGGACACCAGTGCCCTGGCCACCGCCACCCGCTGTTGCTGTCCCCCCGACAGCTCCGACGGACGATGGCCGAGGCGATCGGAGAGGCCGAGCGCCGAGACCACCGAGTCGAGCCAGGCGGAATCAGGGGCCCGGCCCGCGATCGACAGGGGAAGGACGATGTTCTCGAGGGCGTCGAGTGTGGGGATCAGGTTGAACGCCTGGAACACGAACCCCATGCGCTCCCGTCTCAGCACGGTCAGGTCGCGGTCGTCGAGCGTCCCCAGATCGACGTCCCCGAGCATCACCGTCCCGGAGGTCAGATGGTCGAGACCGGCCAGGCAATGGAGCAGGGTCGACTTGCCTGATCCGGAAGGCCCCATGATCGCCGTGAACCGGCCCCGCTCGAATTCTGCATCCACCCCGTCGAGGGCGCGCACGGCGGTGGGGCCCGATCCGTAGATCTTGACGGCGCCGATCGCCCGGGCTGCATGGAGAGACATCGGCAGCAGGCTAGGGGCTGGAAGGTGCAATACCGACCGGGCGTCAGCGTTCGGCGCCGGTGAACCCGAGTTGGCGCCACGCCTCGTATGCCACGAGGGCCACCGAGTTGGAGAGGTTGAGGCTTCGCACCCCCGGTCTCATGGGAATGAACAGAGTCTCGCCCACGAGGTCCGAATGGAGCACCTCCTCGGGCAGCCCGACCGATTCCGGTCCGAACAAGAACGCATCGCCCGGGTGGAAGGTCAGGTCGGTGTACCGCGTGCGTCCCGACTTGGCCAGCGCGAGGACGCGCGGCGGATTGGCGGCGTGGATGAATGCCTCCAGGCTCGGATGGGTCGTCACGGTGGCACGGTCCCGGTAGTCCATCCCGGCGCGGCGCAACCGGGCGTCGTCCATCGAGAACCCGAGCGGCTCGATCAGATGCAGGCTCGTCCCGGTGTTCGCCGCCAGGCGCATGGCATTCCCGGTGTTGGGCGGGATCTCCGGGTGGTAGAGGACCAGGTGGAACATGGTCAGGTGGCACACCGAAGGCGGCGAGTGGCACCGCCCGGGGGACACCCTCGGTGCGCAGTCACCGCTCGTCGCCGTATGGCCGGGTGATGATCTCGAGGTTGTGCCCGCCGGGATCCTCGAAGTACACCCCGCGTCCGCCGTCGTGGGTGTTGATCTGCCCGGGGCGACGGTGACCGGGATCGGCCCAGAAGTCCAGTCCCTGGGACTGGATCCGTCCGAAGATCTCGTCGAACTCCTCTTCCCCGACGAGGAAGGCGTAGTGCTGTGGCCCTCGCTCTTCGTGGTCCTCGAGGAAGTCGAGCGTGACGCCGTTGCTCAGCCCGACGGCCAGGAACGGACCCCACTCCACCGGTTGCCCGAGCCCGAAGAGCCGGGTGAGGAACTCCGCAGACGCTCGCGGGTCCGGCACGTAGACGATGGTGTGGTTCAGTTCGATGGCCATCGAGGTCCGAGCCTATCGGGTCGAGGTGGAGGAGCGCCGAGCGTCGTTCGCTAGAACAGTTTCAGCTCGTTCGACTCGATCTCGCGGAGTCCCTCGTAGTCCACCTCGATGGCGTCCATGCCGCGGGCGTCCGCCATCGTTCGTGCCTGTGGGGCGATGGACTGGGCCACGAAGATGCCCCGCACCGGCGAGAGGCGCGAATCGAGATTGAGCCGCTCCACGTAGCGTGCGAGTTGCTCCACGCCGTCGATCTCGCCGCGTCGTTTGATCTCGATCGCCACGGTGGTGCCGTTCGAGTCGGTGCAGAGGAGGTCGACCGGACCGATGTCGGTCTGGTACTCGCGGCGGAGGAGGCTGAGCCCGTCCTCGACGACCCAGGGTCGGGCGGCGAGCAGCTCTTGGAGATGTGCCTCGACTCCGTCCTTCTGCAGACCGGGGTCGAGCCCCAGCTCGTGGTCGACGTCGGAGTGGATCCGATGGATCGTGATCGTCAACCTCTCGCCCTTCGGGTTCACCACCACCCACTGGCCGTCTGCTTCGGTGACGGTGTTGGGGGCGTTCATCCAGTTGAGGGGCTTGTACGCACCGCCGTCGGAGTGGATGGCCACGCATCCGTCCGCCTTGCGCATGATCAGGCGCGTCGCCCGGGGCAGATGGGCGGAGAGCCGGCCTTCGTATTCCACCGTGCACTCGGCGATCACGATCCGCATCGGGGCGAGGCTACCGCCTGGCTGTCAGTGGCGACTTCCGCGGTGAGGGGGGAGGTCTCACGTCGCACGTCGCACGTCGCACGTCGCACGTCGCACGTCTCACGTCGCACGTCTCACGTCGCACGTCTCACGTCGCACGTCTCACGTCGCACGTCGCACGTCGCACGTCTCACGTCGCACGTCGCACGTCCCACGTCCTGGGTGTGATCGCTGATCGCCGATGTTCAGCTCCCCGCCAGCTTCGTCAGCGCCAGGGCCTGGGCCAGGATCGACTTCTCGAGGTCGTCGAGGTCCTGG
>DATCZS010000062.1:0-33530 GCA_036525795.1 Acidimicrobiia bacterium
GAGGAGGCCCCCCGCCCGAGCCGGTTGCCGGCCAGTTTGACGGCGACCCCGAGACGGGCAAGCACGTATGCGGAGCCGGCTGCCTCGCCTCCAATCGACGCCTGCATGCCGGCGATCTCGGCGTACCCGGACGGGGGCGGGTAATCGTCTGCCAGCTCGATCAGAGTGCTCGGTGCGATGACCCCATAGGAATACACGTCGTGCACAGGTTCCCCGATCACCTCACCGAGGCACCGGGGAGCCTCACGTCGTCTCCGGATCGAACATCTCCCGCCACGCACCGATGACGCTCGCCCCCCACGACCGGCGGCCCGGCCCGAACCTGCGGCGGGTCCGACGCTCTGTGACGAGGTCGGGGACCATCGCTGCGAAGGTCACCACGCCCACAACGATGCCAAAGACCGCTTCTGGGCTCCACCCCTGCGTTGCCAGGAACCATGGAAAGACCATCAGGGGGTAGCCGTTCCTCGCCATGTAGACGGAGGCAAAGAGGCTGAGCCCGACGATGACCGCCCCCAGGACCACTACCGATACGGCGAGCGGATCGATGGCGAGAAGGGCACCGACCGTGCAGGCCTGGCCGCGGCCACCGTGGAACCGGTGATACACCGGGTACACGTGCCCAACGACGACGCCGGCGGCGACGGCCAGCATCACGGCCTGTTCTTGGAATATCGCCTGTGCCGCCAGTGTCGGGATCAGGGCTTTCAATCCATCCAGGACCGCAACCAGGACACCCCACCGAGCTCCGTACCGGAGGCCGACGGCGCTTGCGCTCACCCCGGAATACCCGTCGCTCGTCGCGGCCAGTCCCTTCGACTTGGAGATGTCCACGGTCGGGTCGAGCCGGCGGGCAACGATCCGGGCGGTGCTCACCGATCCGAGGAGGATGCCGACCGCGAATGCGAGGAGGGCCATCACGATCCGGGGAGATAGGCCGGGTACGTCTTGACTTCGGCAATCCGTTCGCTGCGCGAGCGCCGATCTCCACGCCACGCAGAAAGCGCAACGCGCATCTCATCCCGACTACGCCAGAAGTAGAGCAAGGACGCAGCCACCGCTACGACCACCATGGACCCATGCCTGCCTTGGAAGACCATCCACGGCGCCACCCACATCGGCCACAGCTCCGTCATGGCAAAGGCGCTGCCGAGGGCCATACCGACGGCGACACCGACTGCGAGGCTGACGAGAAGCCCAGCGGGGTCCACCACCAGCAGACCCCCGATGAGCGGGGAGATTCCAAATCCACCCCGGAACCGATGATATGCCGGGTACACATGGCCGATCACCGCACCGAGCGTCGCCCAGGCGGCTGCGGACGAACCATCGATTGCGAGTCCAGCGCCTGCGATCAGGAAGGCCTTTGCGATGTCGATCGTCCCCGCCCGGATACCGGCGCGATTTCCCTCTCTTGCCCGCAGCATGGAGGGGCTCACACCGTCGACCGTGGCGAACTCGCCGGTTCCGGCAACCACCACACGGGTCGTGCCGAAGTCGATGCCGCGTCCTGCGATGCGGGCTCCCGACACCGAGCCGGCGAGATAGCCGAGAAGGAGCCAGATCAGCGACGTCACCGGAACACCAGGTACGGGGTGTAGTCGTCGAGAATCCCGTACTCGTCCAGGTACCGGTACCCGGCGAAGTTCTCGAACAGGAAGACCCGTGGCGGCAGCCACGTGAACACGACCATGGCCACGCCGAGAAGGACGATTGCGACACCGGCGATCCATCCCGCCGGCCGGCCGATCGGGTCTGCCCGGAGCAGGCGGTATGACCCGTACTGGCCGAGCGCGATGCCGAACACCGCAGTCCCGATCGTCGCCCACAGCTCTCCCTTGCCACTGATGGGAATGACGATTCCGAGGTAGAAGTAGAACGAGACGATGACCCCGACCGGAGTGAGGAACAGTGCTGCCGCCTTGGCCACCCAGAAGTTGTTCACCCGGCCCCGAATATATGCGTGCTGCACGCCGGCCATGATCAGCCCCGGCCAGAAGAACAGCTTGAGGTGTTCCCAGGTGGACTCGTTCACCGAGCCGAATGCGGCTGCGTAGGTGGCGAATCCGCTCAGTTCGTAGAAGAAGTGCAGAAACGACCCGACCAGGAGGATCACGAGTCCCGATCCTGCCTCCCACGCGATGAGACGTCCCCTGTCCATGTCTAGATCACTCCGATCAGGAAGAGGAGGCCGACCAGCGCCATCGCCACCCCTGTGAGCCTCAAGGCAGGGGGACCGACCCGATACCGGCGGGCGATGTCGCCGAGCAGAACACCGGTGAGATGAATGAGCGCCGTTCCCGTCATGAAACCGAGGGCATAGCGGACGGGGCCGGCGATGGTCGGGGTCTCCACGCCGTGGGCGTATCCGTGGAAGAGAGCGAAGAAGGCCACACCGAGCATTGCGACACGCACCGGCAGCCGGGTGGAACCTGCGATGGTCGTGCCGAGAACGAGCACCGAAAGTGCGATCCCCGGCTCGACGACGCCCAAGGGCACTGCATCCGAGCCGAGTCCGAGCACCCCACCGAGCCCCATCACTCCGACGAACGTCGCGGGCACCGTCCAGATGGCCCGGCCCCCGATCTGAACCGACACGATCCCCACGGCCAGCATCGCCAGGAGGTGGTCAGGACCGAGTACCGGGTGGGTGAGACCGCCGAGGAACGAGCCGAAACGAATGACCTGGTTCTCGTGAGCGAGGGCCGGAACGGCGGGGAGCATCGCCACCCCGAAGGCCAGCGCCGCGAAGCCGGCGCGACGGATGCGTCCTGTCATGCCACCACCCTGACCGTTCCACGGTCGCCATCGACCTCGACGAGAGATCCGGATGGAATGTTCATCGCGCGCTCCACCGAGACAACACAGGGGATCCCGAGTTCCCGGGCGATGATGGAACTGTGTGACAGGAGGCCGCCGGCACCGGCGACAACCGCGCCGGCGATTGAGAACACCGACGTCCAACCGACGTCCGAGAACGGCACGACCAGCACATCGCCGGGTTCCACGTCGCCGGCCTGCGATGGCGACTCGATCACCCGCGCCGGGCCCCGATGCACGCCTCTCGAGGCGGCGACTCCTGTCAGGAGCCCCGACGCGTCCGCGGGCGCCGCCGGGACGAAGGTGTCACCGAAAATCGTGTCCGGCATGTCCCATGTTGAGGCCTCGGCGATCTCCGCTCTCCTTGCCTCAACCCGAATGCGAGCGTCATCGATCGTCTCACCGCCGAGCAGCGCCATCACCTCCGCGAGTTCGAGAAACAGGATGTCTTCGGCGGTGTCGATGATCCCGGCTTCGACGAATCTCCGGCCCACCTCGAAGAATGCAGGCCGAAGCAGGCCATGCCCGAAAGTGTGGAGGCTGCTGACACGCTCCCTGGCGATGCGCCACCGTGCGGCCCGGTCGCGGCGCACCCGGAGCGAGCGACGATCGTGTTCGAGGCGGGTGACTCCCCCCCCGGTCCGCTCCGTCGACGCCGCAATCGATGCGAGAACGGGTGACAGGTCTTCGCGCCACGGTGGCGACGAGAAGTCGTTTCCCCGTTCGGAGTGGTGACCGAAGCGCTCCAAGAACTCTCCCAGTCCGGAGAGCCGATCGTGAGCGCCAGACAACACGGCCGTCTGCGAAGCCTCGTCGAGTGACCGAAATCGAGCCCCGAGTTCGCTGATGGCCGCGGTCGGATCGAGCCACTCGAGCTCGGGAAGGCCTGCGGCCGGGTCCGTTCGGAGGGGGTCGATGCCCTCGGACTCGAGGGACCGCCGGTAGCGCCCGGCGTGCACCTGCATGAGGAGTGGCGTGACGATATTGTGGCGGGCAGCCTGACCCGACAGGTCCATCAGGAGTTCGATCCTGGCTGCAAGCGCCCGGTCGTCGAGCTCCCCGATCCCCTCGGCTGCCGTCCGGAAGCGATCCCACAGGGTGTCGACGTCCCGGGCGAGCCTTCGGTGATACGCCAGCAGGCCAATCGCCATCGCCGCCGCTCGCGGCAGATGACGGACGACGCCCAGTCCGGGCCGGAAACTCGGCCGATCGTCGCCTCCCGGCAGACCGATCAAGACCTCGAGCAGGTCGCGCTGCATCCCGAGTTGCTCGAAGATGTCGCCGATGGTCCGCATGTCGAAATAGGCGCGGCCCCCAAACCTGCGGGCCAGGTCCTCCGGTTTCAGGTCGTTGTCCCCGATGAGCTCGCTGAACAGTCCGATCCAGGCGCCATTCACCACGGGCACGTTCACGCTCCACACCAGTGGGTGGATCATTCCCGGGAAGACCTCGCGCGAGATCCGATTCGAGAAGACGGGGACGTCGAGGGCGGTGATGGGTCGCAGCTGGATCCACCACAGCGTCTCGCCGTCCCAGGCCCATTCGAGGTCGACCGGTCCTTCGGATCGATCGACAGCCACCGCTGTTTCGATGACCAACCGGATGACTGCTTCGGGTACGGCAGGCTCAGTGGGCTTGGACTGGATCTCTCCCCAGCGGCTCGTCCACCGCTGCGGTGTGACCGTGCCGCCCACGAGGTCGACAGCGGAGCCGGGCACCGCTTCGACGACGACCTCGGCAAGTCCCGTGAGGGGGTTGCGGGTGAACGCAACACCGGCTGCGCGGGCATCGACCATCTCCTGGACGATCACACCCATGGGCATCGTGGACCGCCCGTAGGCGGTGGCAGCGTCTGTTCCGGAGATCGACCGGACTGCGTCGACCACCCCGTCGAGACCCTCGACATCGAGGTGTGATTCGAACTGGCCGGCGTACGAGCGTTGCGCTCCGTCCTCTGCCATCCCAGATGATCGCACCGCGTATCGCCGCCCGTCCCTGACCACCGGGGCGAGCAGCGTGCGGACCCGACCCGAATCCGCGCTGTGATGGCCACCGATCACCCAGCCGGAGGGGACGGCATGACCCAGTTCGACCAACCGGGCAAGACCGTGTGCCTTGCCGCCGGCGTCTTGGGGGAGCCTGGTGTGGAGAGCGGCAATGGGCGTGGAGAAGCCCCGTAGCGACGTCATGACCGAACCTCCCTCCGCACCGTCGCAGGGAATGCTACGCCAGGTCGCACAGGAGCTCAACAGCGTGTATGTGCGGACGCGCCGGCCCCGGGGATCGGGGCGACAGTGCGCTCCAGCCGTCCCGAGCATCCCGGCGCCATCCGGCCGGTCGCGGCCAAGGACGAATTCGAGGACGACACCCCGGGTGGGTACCCCGAAGATGGCCGGTCGCCGAAGGTCTGGCTACAGGTCGCGCAGAAACTCTGCCACGGCGCTCAGGTCTCGACCCGACAGGCCGGCGGCAATGGCGCGATCGACGATCGCCCGCGTTGCCTCGGTCTGCGGGATCGGGGCTCCGGCCCTGGCCGACAGGCGCGAGATCAACTCGAGATCCTTGGCGACGATGTCGAGGGTGGACGCAACGGGAGTCGCGTCCGGCTCGACGAAGGAGGCGCGCTTGTAGCCGACGTACGGGGCCCCGCCGACGCCGCGTGCGAAGACGTCATAGGCGGCTGCCCGGTCCACCCCGGCCCTCTCGGCCAGAACGAGGGCCTCGGCGAGGGCGCCATTGATGCCGTACACAAGTGCGTTCACCGCCAGCTTCATGGTTGCCCCACTCCCCTGGCCCCCGAGGTGGACGACCTGAGAGGCGAGCGCATCCAGCACCGGAGTCGCCCTCCGGTACGCCACCTCGTCGCCGCCGACCATGATCATCAGGCTTCCTGCCGTGGCGGTCTGGACACTTCCCGACACCGGGGCGTCGAGGAGGGCACCCCCGGCCGAGTCGACCAGTCGACCCACCTCGACGACGGTGGTTGGATCGACAGTGCTCATCTCGAGGATGACGGTGCCCGCGCCCACCCCGCTGACGAGGCCGTCAGCGCCTCCATAGGCTGCCCACACCGCGGCGTCGTCGGCGAGACTGCAGACGACCACCTCCGCCGTTTCGGCGACTTCGCCCGGGTGGGTGGCGACCCGTGCCCCCAGATCCGCAGCAAGATCTCCGGCCTTGGAGGCAGTGCGATTCCACACCACCAGCTCGAATCCAACCTGCCCCAGCCTCGTCGCCATGGCACTGCCCATGCGGCCGGTACCGACGATGCCGACGGTGAAGTTGTGCGAGTCCACATTCCTCCCTGGTGTTGCGACCGCAGCGGGCATTGTTCAACACTCCGGCGGCCACCACAACCAACGCCCCATGCTGCGTATGATCGGGCCCCCCTCAAGAGCCACAGGAGGCGGTCATGATCAGAGCGGGCATCGTCGGCCTCGGATGGTGGGGAAAGACGCTCGTCGAATCCGTCTCCGACACCAGTGACGCCATCCGCTTCGTGGCCGGGGCCACCCGTACCCGAACGCCTGAGGTCGCCGAGTTCGCTGAAGCCCACGGCCTCACCATGAAGGAGGACTACGCCGGGCTCCTCGCCGACGCTGACGTCGACGCCGTGGTCCTGGCCACCCCCCATTCGATGCACGCCGGCCAGGTCATCGCAGCCGCCGCAGCGGGCAAGCACGTCTTCTGCGAGAAGCCGTTCACGCTCAACAGGACCGACGCCGTGCAGGCAGTGGAAGCCACCCGGCGCGCCGGCGTCACCCTCGGGCTCGGCTTCAACCGGCGACTGCATCCGGAGATGACCTCGCTGCGCGAGCGGATCCGCACCGGCGGACTCGGCACGGTCATGCACGTCGAGGCGACGATGACGTTTCCCAACGCATTGTTCCTCACCGCAGACAGATGGCGAGCCAGCCGGTCGGAGACCCCGTGCGGTGGTCTCACTCCAATGGGAGTTCACGCCGTCGACGGGATGATCGACCTCTGCGGCAGGGTCAAAGAGGTGTACTGCCAGAGCTTCCGCCGTGCCGTCGACATCGACGCGGACGACACGACATCGGTGCTGTTCCGGATGGAGGACGGCATGTCGGGCTATCTGGGCACACTGACCGCCACCGGAGGCGGCTTCAGCTTCCAGGTCTTCGGCTCGGGCGGGTTCGTGCGTCTCGAAGGCATGACCCACATCGCCGGCGCATCGTCCGAGGAGCGGCGGAGCCGCCTCTTCGGCACGTGCACGTTCAAACCCACCCAGGGGCCGGCCGAGACATGGCAGGCCGAGTCACACGACGTGAGCCGGGCAATCCTCGAAGCCTTCGCCCTCGCCGCAGACGGCGGCCCCGATTTCCCGATCACCCTCGACGAGATGGTGCACGGCGCAGCCGTGACCGAAGCCATCATCCGGTCCGCCGAGACCCATCTCCCCCAGGAGGTCTCCTGATGCAACCCCGTAGGAGCTGACATGGATCTCGGAAACGGCCTCGGCCACCTCACGTACTCGACGCTCGTCCACCCGGGCGACACCTGGGACGACATCTGGGCGAGCCTCACCACCTACGTGCCGGCGGTGAAGGAGCGGGTGTCGCCCGACCGCCGGTTCGGAGTGTCGCTGCGCCTCTCGGCCGCCTCGGTGGGCCGGCTGCGGGCCGACGCCGCCGAACGCGGCCGGCTGCGGACCTTCCTCGACGACAACGACCTGTATCTGTACACGGCGAACGCCTTCCCCTACGGCCCGTTCAAGAACACGGTCGTCATGGAGGACGTGTACGAACCGGACTGGCGCACCGACGCCCGGGCCGAGTACACGATGGCGGTGGCCGACATCCTCGCCGAAGTGGGCGGCGAGGGGGTCAACCCGTCGATTCAGACCGCCCCGCTCGGGTTCAAACCGAAAGTCACCGGTCCGGATGTCGTCGATGCCTACACCCGCCAGGTGACCCGGGTGGTCGGCCACCTCGTCGAGTTGGAAGCGCGGACCGGACGAACGGTGACCCTCGCTCTCGAGCCGGAACCCCACTGCTACCTCGAAACGACCGACGAGACGGTGGCGTACTTCGCCAACCATCTGTTCGGAGATGCCGTCGCCGGAGACCTCGCCCAGCGAGCCGGGCTCTCCCGGGGAGATGCTGCGGACGCCATGCGACGCCACGTCGGAGTGGTCTTCGACGTGGGACACCAGTCGGTCCAATTCGAGGACGTCTACGCCAGCCTGCAGAAACTGGCGGATGCCGGCATCGAGGTGCTCAAGCTGCAGGAGGCGGCAGCGCTCCATGTCTCCGAGGTCACCCCGGCGGTGATCGACGCACTGCGGCCGTTCACCGACACCGTCTACCTGACCCAGACGGTGCAGCGGGACGAGAACGGGCTGACTCGCTTCCTGCACCTCGCCGATGCCATCGAAGCGTGGGAAGCGCGACCGACGCGGTGCGAATGGCGCACGCATTTCCACATGCCGGTCTTCCTCGACGACCTCGGTGACTTCCGTACGACCCGGTTCGTGCTCGAGGATGCCCTGGCATTCCACAGGCGAAATCGGCTCTCGGCCCAGCTCGAGATCGAGACCTACACCTGGGACGTGCTTCCCGCCCACCTCAAACACGGGACGATCGTCGACTACGTGTGCCGCGAGCTCGAATGGGTGGCAGCCCAGCTCTCGGGAGGCTGATCGATCAGCCCCGCCCTCTGACCTGTGAGATGAGCCGGCTGACGTTGCCTTCGAGGATGGCGGCCCGCTCGCCCGGGGTCAGGCCGGGGACCGTGTCCAGCGTGGCGATCGGGTCCAGATCCCCCATGGGGAACGGGTAGTCCGAACCCAGCACCACGTGGTCGGCTCCGGCGAAGTCGATGAGGAACCTGAGGCTCGATGCGGTGAACACCACCGTGTCGAAATAGAGCTTGGCCACGACCTCGAGCGGGGAGCTCTTCATGTCGGTGGCCACCACATGAGGAAGGGCCTCGTATCCGCGCTGGATGCGCCCCACCTGATACGGCAGCGCTCCGCCGCCGTGAACCATGCACATCGTGAGGTCGGGGAAGCGGTCGAACAATCCCGCCACCATCAGGCGGTCGAGGGCGATCGTGCTCTCAAGCGGCCGGCCCACCATGTTGTCGAGCAACTTGGCGCTCAGATCGATCCCGATCAGCGGCATGTGGGGGTGCAGGAGGACGATGCATCGCAGCTCCTCCGCCTTGGCCCAAAAGGCGTCGAGATCGGAGGCGGCAAGTGCCGCCCCGTCGATCGTGGTGCAGATCTCGACTCCCACCGCCCCCAGCCGGGACACGGCGTATTCGAGTTCGGCGGCAGCGAGTTCACCGTCCTGGAGCGGCACCGTGGCGAGCATCTCGAATCGGTCCGGGTGCGACGCGACCTCCTCCGCCATGACTTCGTTCGACCTGCGGGCGAACGCGGCGCCCGCCTCTGGCTCCAGCTCGTATCCGGTGAGGTCCACCCAGCTGGAGAGGACCTGGACGCCGACGCCAGTGTCGTCCATGGTCTTCAGACGCAGGGCGGTGTCGACGAGGTCGGCCCGTACCGGACCCACCCGGCGGCGCCCGTCGAGGAGCGCCGTGACTCCCTTGCCGTCTTCGGCCACCTCGATCCCGAACGACCCACCTTCTGACCGAAGAAGGTCGACCAGTCCCGATGGAACACAGTGAGCGTGGATGTCGATACTCATCGGGTCCTCTCCTCTGTCGCCGGCCCACACCGGAAACCCAACACACTCTTCGTCGTCGTCACACCAGCCGGGCAGGCGTTCACCTTCACCTCCATCGCGCAAGGGAAAGATAGCCCGGCCGCTCGTCGGCGGGAGAAGCGGCCCGAACGGCCACGTCTAAGAGAGTTCGAGAACGCACCGGATGTCGTCCGACGCCCGCCGCCGCTCCACGCCCCGCCTCACGCGTCTGTTGTCCGCCCAGGAGATCCCGGCCCGGACGCAACGCGTCGTCCGCGGCGGCGCACGGTTGATGTGGTGGTGTCTGGATCTACCCCGGAATCCGGCAACGACGGGGCACGCGAGGACGCCTACACCCTCGCCCCGCGGCCCCGTTGGATCGGGTCTCAGGGCAGGTAGACCTCCGCCACCTCGACGATCGTGCCCTCCACCACCGTGAACACGTAGGGCAGAAGACCCTCGGTGTACCAGCGCCATTCGAGCCCGGGATCTTCCTCACCCCCGAGCAGGATGCTCCAGGTTTCCAGGTCGACGGTTTCAGTGGTAAGGCAAGGGCCGTTCTCGTAGCAGGCCTGCAACACCACGATCGCGTCGGGGGATACGGTGAAGTCGGTCGTCGATTCATCGGGATTCCGGATGAAGTATTCGTTCGGAAGGTCCTCGTCGGCCCCGATCACGCCGGCCTCGCGAGCGGCGACGACTGCCTCTTCTCCACTCAGCATCTCGGCCTGGTCGATGCGAACAATGGTTGCGCCGTCGCCCGTCTCGAAGGAGCGAAGCCACCCAAAGACGTCTTCGCCTGCGGCGGCCATCGTCGTGCTGGTGCCGGGAGACGGCTCCACGATCCCGACGGCAGCCGGCAGCAGGTCCGAAAGGAGTTGGTCCCAGTCGAAGATGCCGCAGCCGTTCGTTCGGTCCACTGCGGTGTCGACCGATCGATCGTCGATGGTGCCGGTGATGGTCGCCACGTCGGGGCCGCCGTAGATCTCCGTGCACATCCGGTCGCCAGGAGGACCGTCGACCAGACGTGACACCACATCATCGTCGGCCAGCGACATGCAAGCCGCCTGCTCATCGACGCCGACATCCTCGGGTGTGACTGTCGCCGTGTCGCCGAGACAGGTCAGCCGGTACTCGAGAGTCTCGCGAGCCGGGTGCTCGACCACCATCGCGAGATCCGCAACCGGATAGAGGGCCCCGAGCGGATCGTCGGTCGACGGGGTGCTGCCGTCGCTGGTTACGCCGTCTCCACACGCCGTCATCGCTATCGCAATCACCGCCAGCCAGCAGACAGGCCGGATCATCGGATACTCCTTCTTTTCATGAGGCGAACAACGGGTCTCCGTTTTCCCTCCGGTCACCGTGCGAATGACGCATGGCTCGGGGCCGGATCGAGCGCCGGCGAGGGCACCGCACGGAGCGCCGGCATCAATTGCCGCGCGGTCGCCCCGGCATCGGGCTCGGAGGCGTTGCTCGCCCCGCCTGGTGCGAGGACACACGAACGACCTCCACGCAACGTCCGGTGCCGGGGTCGAACCACTTCGCGTCCTGGCGATTCACGGCCGATGCCATCGACGACTCCTACGCGAGCCACCATCGGCCCATTCTCTTCCTCCCCGATTCCCTTGTCAATGGCCATTGCGGCAATAACTGTTGACATCACGGAGAGCCTGCCGCAAGCTGGAGTCGATGTCCGCCGAGACCCGAGCCGCCACCCTTCGCCTCATCGACGTGCTCCGTGCACTCGACGCAATGGCTCAAGCCAACATCGACCGTTCCCACCAGATCAAGGCCCGAATCCACGATCTTCTCGCCCGCCTCGAAGCCGGGGAACGACTACCCGAGATCGTGGAGACCGAGATGCCGCCGCGCATCCCCACCCTGATCACGGCCAACATCGAAGCACTGCACGACGTCGGCGCAACACTGCGCAAAGCCGAAGCCGCCGCCCTCAGAGCTCACGGATACACCATGGAGCAGATCGCCGACCTCTTCGGCGTCACGCGCCAGCGGATCTCCGTGCTTCTGAGAGACCAGACACCGCCCTCCGCCGGATGATGCGCGCCGGTGCCAGGCCACCCCGGCCGGCGGCGCCCTCCTCCGGCCCACCGCGTTGAGAGGAGAACCCGTGCCGAAGATGTCGTCTGCCGAGATCGAGGAGTTCCTGACGCTGCCGCTCGTACCGGTCCTCTCGGTGAGCCGGCGGGACCGGGGACCGGTCGCCGTGCCGATCTGGTACGGCTATGACGACGGGGTGTTCTCGTTCATCACCGGCCGCGACTCGGTTCACGGGAAGCTGATCCAGCAGACGGGACGGGCGACCCTCACATTCCATCACGAGGTCTACGGCGCCCGCAACACCGTCGAGCGCTACGTGCACGCCGAAGGGCCCGTCGAATTCACCGACGACGACATCACACCGGTCGTGCGCAGCTATCGCCGGCGCTACTACACGGGCCCTGATGCAGAGGTCTGGATCAACGAGCCCCTCACCGATGCGAACTACCGCCAGAACATCGCCGTTCTCCGCCCGGAGCTGATGACGGGATATCGCTGGGAGACCTCGTTGTGAGCGACCCACGACTGCGATGACACTGGAGCGGGCGCGATTCCGGTCTTGACCGGGTCGCCCCACCGCCCGCCGGCCGCATCCTCCCGATGCCCTCACCTCCATGATCGACCCAGCAGAGATATACCGGCGGTGCTGTGATAGCTTCCATCCGTGAGGCAGCCGAGATGAAACGCAAGCTCGCGGCGATCATGGTCGCGGACGTGGTCGGCTACTCGCGATTGATGGAGGCCGACGAAGAGGGCACCGCCGGTCGCGTCGCGAAACTGCGCGAGGTCGTCGATGCGCAGATCGCCGAGACCGACGGCCGCGTCTTCAAGGCGATGGGCGACGCGATCCTCGCCGAGTTTCCGAGCCCGATCAACGCAGTACGGGCGGCCGTCGGAATCCGAGCCGGGCTGACATTGGTCCAGCGGGACGCCGACGAACCTATGCGGATGCGGTACGGACTGCACCTGGCAGATGTGCTGATCGACGGTGATGACCTGATCGGTGACGGTGTGAACCTCGCGGCGCGCATCCAGGCGGCCGCCGAACCGGATGCGATAGAGATCAGCGCGGCACTGTTCGAGTCGGTGCGCCGGTCCTCTCCGTATGCGTTCGACGACCTCGGCGAGCAGAGATTCAAGAACATCGGCGAATCCGTCAGGGTGTACCGCCTGCGGGGCGAGATCGAGCGCCACCGCTACCAGGTCACACCCGAGCCCAGGCCGCAGCAGCACCAGCAGAGACCGCATTCGTTGGCGGTGATGCCGATCGAGTTTCCGGCCGGCCACGAAGACTCGCGTTACCTCGCGGAGGGCATCGCCGAAGAACTGAACTTCGAACTGGGGCGGTTCCGAAAGCTGTTCGTGACCTCGCGCTCGGCAACCGCCGTACTCGCCGAGCAGCGCGCCGACCCGGTCACGGTGGGCCAGCGGCTGGGAGTCCGCTACGTGCTGGGGGGCATCCTCCGCCAACTGGGCGGGCAGGTGCGGCTCTCCCTTTCACTGGTCGAAACCGAAACCGGCGGCGTCGTCTGGAGCGACCGCGTGAGCCTGCCGTTCGAAGAGTTGGTGGAGGGGCTCGACGAACTGGTGGCACGGATCGCGGCCACGGTGCTGGGCCGAATCCAGGATGCCGACATCGCCTCGGCCCGGCGCATGCGCCCGGACTCGATGACCGCCTACGAGTTCCACCTGCGGGGTTTGGAGTATCACCGCCTAGGCGGGGTGACCGACGCCAACCTGCAGCACGCTCTCGATTGGTTCGAGCGCGCCATCGAGGCCGACCCGGCGTTCGCCAGACCCCACGCGATGTGGGTCTGCGCCCGTTCCGGGCTGCCGGAGTTCGATTTGGACGAGGGTGAACAGCGCACCCAGCGGGCACTCGAGCTCGATCCCAACGATCCCGAGGCCAATCGGGTCATGGGTTCGATCTTGATGCACCGCCGGTCGTTCGACGCCGCCCGCCGCTATCACGAAAAGGCGATGGCGATGAGCCCGACCGATGCCTACATCCGCGCCCGATCTGCGGCCTTCTACAACTTTGCCGGCGAGCCCAAGCGAGCGCTGGAGTTGCTCGAGGAGGCGGACGAGCTGGATCCTTTCCTGCCGGTCTGGTGCGTTGAGGAGCGTGCCGCCGCCCTGTACAACGCCGGCCGCTACGCCGAGGCGGCAGAGGCAACGCTCGAGCTGACCTTCCAGACCCGACGCTCGCGGCTGTACCGCGCCGCGTCTCTGATGGCGCTCGGCGACGCCGACGGCGCGCGACGGGCCGTGCTCGAGGCGTTGGCGGTGGCGCCCGACCTGACGACGGCATTCATCGACGACCAGGAGCACTATCAGGACGAGGCGGTCACGCAGACGATGATGGACCGCCTGGCGTCAGCCGGCCTTCCCATCACCACCCACGCGGACCCCGGCCGACCGGCCGGCCCCCCGCCGCTGCAAGAGGTAGACCGGGCCGTTCACACTGCGAGATAGCCGCCGTCGACCACGAGGTTGTGACCGTGAAGGTATCGCGCCTGGTCTGACGCAAGGAAGAGGATGGAATCCGCCACCTCCTCGGGGGTACCGAATCGCGGCAGCGGCATCCCTGCGGTCCGGTGACCCTCGATGGTGGGGTCCTTGGCGATCATGGCCGCCATACCCTCGGTCATGATCGGACCGGGCGCAACCGCGTTGACGTTGATGTTCTCCCGGGCGAGCTCGAACGCCAGCGTTCGCGTCATGTTCACCACCGAGCCCTTGGTCGTGCAATACACAGAGAAGTCCGGGGCACCCACGAACCCGAACGTGCTCGAGATCAGGACGACCTTCCCCCCACCCTTGGCCCGGAAATGCGGGACGGCTTTCTGGACGGACAGGAAATATCCCTTGATGTTGACCGCCAGTGCTCGATCGAGCTCGTCCTCGGTGACGTCGAGGAAGGCACCCTTGGCCCGATGGATGGCACCGCACACGAGGATGTCGAGTCCGCCGAAGCGGGAGACGGCGGTTTCGATGGCGCGCTCGATGTCGGCGGCCACCCCGCAGTCCGCCTCCACGCCGACCAGTTGCCCGCCGAGCTCCGCTTCGAGCCCGCCGAGCAGGGCGGCGTCGATGTCGGCGACCACCACGTTCGCCCCCGCCGCCACAAGACGTCGCGCCGTCGCCGCACCGATCCCCTGCCCGCCGCCTGTGATCAGGGCAGTCTTCGCCTCGAACTCCATTCGCCCTCCTCGTGTTGGTGCGAACGTAGCGACATTGACCCCGGCGCGGGACAGGGAGTGTCAGGGTTTCGACCGGGATGTCCGAAGTCGGAACGGGTCACCGGGGGACTGCTCGCCCCGGTTCGGTCAGGGCGGGGCGCCATCGTGTTCGGGTCCGCCGGCGGCCCGCACCCGCGTGGCGGGCGCGACGACCGGACAGGCTTCGTCTCAGGCGCTGGCGATCGACTCGATCCAGACGACCGGGATCGACTCGGTTCCGCGCTCGTTGCGCAGGAGGATGGACCACACGCCGTGGGTGGTCTGAACACCGAGGTACTCCCCGGTGGCGTTGGCCGTTGAGGTGACGGCGCTGTACCGCACCCCGCGTTGTAGATGATTCAGATCGATATGCGCCATCGAGGGCGCGATGCTGGCTCTCCGCATTGAGAACTCCTTGTGTTGATTCTTGTGAGGATCGGCGCTGTCGCCGGGCTCAGCGCGCAGCGCGAGCCGGGCGAGCGAGACGCACCGTCAGGGCGCGCCCGTGGAGGGCCGACCCGTCGAGCTGTTGGACAGCACGTTCGGCATCTGCCGGATCCATGTCCACGAAACCGAACCCGCGGGATCTCCCGGACTTGCGGTCGGTGATGACAGTGCTTTGGTGGATGGCTCCGTAGGTCCCGAAGAGGGCATTCAGGTCGTCGCCTGTGACTATCCACGGAAGATTGGCCACGTAGACGGACTGCGCCCGATCGGACTCGACAGAGATCGGGGCGTGCCCGTGCGTCGGCTCTCCCCGATCCATCGTCCGGGCCCGGGCCGGCCCCGGCTCCTCGAAGCCGTCGGCGACCTGAAGCCTCTTCGCCATCGCGGCCACCTCGCGACGCTGGGCGTGGGTGACGAGCGTCACGACCTTCCCGCTCTTCCCGGCACGGGCAGTGCGGCCAGAACGATGGAGGTAGTCCTTGGCATCTCCGGCGGGGTCGTAGTGGATGACGGCCGCAACGGCATCGACGTGGATTCCGCGCGCCGCCACATCGGTTGCGATCAACGCCGAGGCCCTTCCACCGATGAACGCATCGAGGGCTCTCGTCCGTTGGTTCTGCGAGCGCCCACCGTGAAGCGCCACCGCCTTCACTCCGAGCCTTCCAAGCTGCTTGGCCAGCCGGTCGGCACCGTGACGCGTCCGCGTGAACACGATTGACTGTCCTTCGGCCTCGATCAGGTCAGCCGTGTGCTGCATCCGGTCATGGTGATCGACCAACCAGAAGTGATGGCTGGCCGGGGGACCGACGGGAGCCGTCGAAGCGGCTTCGTGCCTCACCGGATCGTTCTGGTACCCCCGACTCAGGACGGCGACATCTCCGTCGAGCGTGGCCGAGAACAGCAAGGTCTGGCGGGTTCGCCGGGTGGCATCCAGAATGCGCCGAACCGCGGGGAGAAACCCCATGTCGGCCATCCGGTCGGCTTCATCCAGCACCACGATGTCGACGTCGCCGAGCTCGATGGAGCCCTGCTCGATGAGGTCTTCCAGGCGTCCTGGTGTGGCGACGACCACGTCGACGCCGCGGCGGAGAGCGGACTTCTGCGGGCCATATCCCACTCCGCCGTACACAGCCATCACCTGCCGTGAGCTCCCCCGGCCCAGCGGGGCGAGTTCCTGCATGATCTGGTCGGCGAGTTCCCTGGTCGGGGCAAGCACCAGCCCCCGTGGGCGGCGCGGGCGACCGCGTTCGACCCGGGCCAGCAGGGGAAGCCCGAAGGCGAGGGTCTTGCCCGACCCGGTGGGGGCCTTGCCGCAGATGTCCTTCCCGGCCAGAGCGTCAGGGATGGCGGCCGCCTGGATCGGGAATGTGTCGGAGATGCCGCGGCGGGCGAGGGCGGCTGTCATCGATTCGGGCAGCCCGAGTTGGGCGAATGTGGTGGTCACGGTGTGACTCCTCTTGTGTTGGCGTATCTCCCTCGACCGCGCGCCAGTAGGCGAGTGAATCGAGGCTCGGCCGAAGAGGCAGTCCAACCGCTGAGCAATGATGCCGTAGTACGCCGGGGAAGCGAAGTGATCGCTGGCCTCCACCCGGCGAGGCAGACGTCACGCTAGCAGGTTCTCACCCGGACGCCGTCCATCTTCATCCGCCACGCCACGCTCGCCGCGCAGACATCTTCGGTTGGGACCGGTCGCCGGCCACCTTCGCCTGACGGGGCCCGGACGCGCCCGACCTTCACCGCCGTGCTCTCACCACACCCACGCCAGGGCCCCCGCCTCCCACGGTCTTGTGTACCTCTTCTGGTAGACTTGCGGTAGCTGCTTCGGCGGTGGCTCGCCTCTCTCCTTCTCCGGACTGGACAGCAGAAGAGTCGGTTCCGGAACAACTGCACACGGGAGCAAGAGTGTTCCCGATCGATGAGAGGCAACTGCCATGAACATCTACGTAGGGAATCTCCCTTTCGACGCGACCGAGGGCGATCTTCGTTCCCTCTTCGCCGAATACGGCACCGTCGACTCCGCTTCGGTGATCACCGATCGCGAGACCGGCCGGTCGCGAGGCTTCGGATTCGTCGAACTCGCCGACTCGAACGCCGGCGCCAAGGCCATCGAGAAACTCGATGGCCACGAATGGAACGGTCGGCGGCTTTCGGTCAACGAGGCGCGCCCCCGCGCACCCCGTCGATAGGGGGTCCCATTGGTGCAGCAACCTCGCATTCACCCTGACACAGCCGCCGACTTCTTCGCGCAGGTCATCTGATGGCGCGCGGACGAGAGGGCATGGCCAAGCGCGCCCGGGAACAGCGCCGCCAGCAACGCCAGGAAGCCAAACAGGTCAGACGAGAGACGATCGCCGCGGAGCCAAGCGGCCCCGATCCCCAGGACGAAGCTCGCCTCATGGAGGAGTTCCGGCTCTTGAGTGAGAGACACGCGGCAGGGTTCTTGAGCGAGGCCGCCTTCGCGACGGAACGCCAGCGCATCTTCACCCAGCTGGGCATCGAAACCGGCGAGGACTGATCGACGAGGAGCAGCGGCCATGCCCCGAGGACGCCCGGGACGAAGCGACGGTTCCAGACGACGGTGCCTGACCTGCGGTCACCCCGAGGTGGAGCATCGCCAGCCAGAAGGGTGTTGGGTGCCCGCCTGCCTGTGCGACACCTACACGGCGCCGCTGGAGGAACGCAAAGGCGACTGACTGCGAGCGCCGAGAAGGGCTGCAGGCGGAGGCTTTGTGAATCGGACGACCGCGGGTCGCCCTGCCGCATGGTCGAAGCCATGCCGTCTTGGGCGCTCGATCACGTAGCCGCCTGCCTCGCCTTCGCGTCCAGGCCCGTCGTGTAGCAGCCCGGTCCTGCCAGGATGAGGCCGGCTGTCATTCCGACGGCCGGCCTGGAGGCACTCATGGGAAGCAAGGACAAGGGCGGCAAGGGCACCAAGAAGCCTGCCGCGAAGAACCTGAAAGAGAAGCGCCTCGCCAAGAAGGACAAGCGGGACGCCACCGCAGCCAAGTCCTCCAAGATCAGCTGAGCCGTCGCTCGGACGGCCGCTTCCTTCACGAATACACCGCGCCCGGGCCAGGCCGAAGGCGGGAACGGTTCACGTCTTCACGACCGACGGGCGCGGCGCGCGGCGGCGCCTCCGTCGTGGTTCACGGCGAGCTGCGGCGTGGTCCGGCCGAGATGCCGCGACTCGGAGCCGGGTTGCACGCAGCAGCAATCTGAAGCGATGCAATTCCGGCGAGGGTCGACTCACCGCCCCGGTTCTCGTCGACCGTCACGGGGCCGAGGGCGTCGCAGGTGGCGCCGGTATCCGGGTCGTACAGCGCCATTCCGGTGTCGTTCAGGCCGACGAGCCACCTCGCCGCCCGGCAGGCTCGTACCCGCCACACGGCGTCATCGGTGATGACCCATGCACGGTGGCAGGCATCGGCCATCGCCCAGGCTTCGATGGGTGCCTGGTCGAACCCGGGCCGTGACTCGCCGATCGACCAACCGGCGACCGGCGCGAAGCTGAAGTGGTTGCCGCTGGTCTCCACATCGACCAGCCACTCGAGAAGCCTCAGTCCGTTGGCTACCAGCCGCCGGTCACCGAGAGCGGCACCGGCCGCCATCAGGGCGTCGGGAAGCCGAGCGTTGTCGTAGGTGATCCGATCTTCGGGCCAGGGGATTGTGCTCCTGGTGGCGTCGGCGATCACACCGGACGCGCGCTCGAGCAGGTCGCGGGCGGCCGCGTGCTCGGGGTCGGCCGTCAGCATCTCAACGGCACCCAAGGCGGCGTAGGCATTGGCGCGCAGGCGCGTCGATTCGAACGATGTGCACGTCGAGAAGGCGTCGTATCCGGCGCGACGCATCCACTCGGACGGCGCCGAGTGCGCAGCGGACCCGAGCGCCCACCAGCCCCGGCCGTGACTGTCGTCGCTCCCGACCCCCTCTTCCCATGTGCCGTCGGCCGACCGGCGGTTGCGGAACTCCCCCGTTTCGGTACGCGCCGCGAGAACGAACCCGAGGTAGGTTGCAGCGAGGTCGGCCAGACCGCCCGCCGCCGCAGCCTGTCGCGATACGACCACCAGGGCCCGGGCATTGTCGTCCGTACGGAGGCCGTACTCGACCGGACCCGTCGACACGCGGGCGCGCTCCCACAGCCCGGCCCGGCCGGTGAGCGCTCGAAGGTGATCGAACCGGGGAGTCGGCAGACTGGCCTGCGCCGGTACCGACGGATGGCGGGAGGCCTCGGCCCGGTCATCCCAGGACATGGCGCGCTCCTGGTCCCTCGTCTGTTCCCCCGGTGCCGGTTCCAGGCTGGTCCATGCCGGTCGTCGCGCCCGGGCTCACCCCGATCGATGACCGGCACTGTCGGTCTGCCAGATGGTGGCCTTCGAAGCCCATCGTCGCTCGAGCATCCCGTTTCTCGAGCACCCTCCGGATTCCCCGCTCGCTTGTGGCGGCCCCGCAGCCAGGTCCGGCATGCAGGGCGGGGCGGAGCCGGGCGGGCGAAAACGAACGCACAAAGGCGATCGGAACACTGCAGGTTTCTGGCTCCACGGCGGCCTCCTTCGATGGGGGCACGCCTGGAGGGGACGAGCCGGGGTGGCGATCACTCATCGAGGGAGCAGACAGCACGCTCCGAAACAGCGATTCGCCACTGCGAGAAGTGAAGGGCGACTGACGGTCGCGATTGCAGCGTACCGGGCGCCGGCGGCTACGTCGGGGTGACGGGTCGGTCGGCCAGGAGGAACCAATGCCTGCGACGCCCTCGAAGTCAGTCCCTGTGCGATCGACGGCCGAATCGACGCGCCGATATCGGGCCTGTCATGTCGGAAGCCACCCGGGATCGTTTGCCCGCCGTTGGCGACGCCGTCCGCTACACGTCGACCGAGTACAGAACGACCGGATCGGTCACGCCCTTGAGCATCCGTTCGCCGAGGAGCGTCGCCGAGACGCCCTCCTTGTTCCGGACGTTGTCGAACACGACGCTCGAGATGCCGATCTCGCCAGGTCCCATCTCGGCCTGGATACGCGCGGCGATGTTCACGCCGTCACCCAGGACTTTTCCTCCGTCCCGGTTGACCTCGCCGAGGTGGATCCCGACCCGAATCTGGTAGCGGCCGTCTTCGGCGACGGCGCGCTGGACTTCTCGCGCCGCCGCAACGGCATTCGATGCGCTGTCGAACCAAACGAGCATCCCGTCGCCGAGCTCCTGGATGAGATGGCCCCGGTGCTGTCCCAGCGCCGTTCGGTGGATCTGTTCGTTGGTGGAGACGATCCGAAGCGTCTCCGCCTCGTCGGCACCCATCAGCGTCGTGAAGCCCACGATGTCGGAGAAGAAGATCGCCGCCAGGCGTCGGCCTTGGGCGCCGCCGCCCGTCCTGATCGCCTCGTCGAGGAAGTGCCTCTTCCCGTTGAGGGCGTTGGTGTACTCGTCCCGAGAGAGGATGTTCTCACCCAGCTCGAAGTCGGTCCGCAGGAGATTGTCGAAGAATGCGGTCAGCCGCTCTTCGCTCTGCATGACGTATTCGCGCATGAAGCGGGTGTCGATGTTGATGCAGATCGCTCCCACGAGTCCGTAGTCCTGACGGAAGATCGGCATCGTCGTGCACTTGAACTGACGGGAGCCGATGTTCAGCTCGTAGTTCACCTTGTCCTCGCCTCGCTGGCGGCGGGTCTTGAGGTCGAGAACCAGGTTGGTCGCGCCGGAGCCGATCGAGCGCCCGGTGACCGCCGCATTCTCGATGGCCACCAGGGAGCGAGATGGGTTGACGAGGTTGTGCAGGAGGATCTCGATGCCCGTGTTGGGGAACGAGCGCCCTATCTGGTTGACGATCCGCCGGTAGTTCTCCAGGAACTCGTCGTTGTCGTGCACGACGGCATCGCCGTCGTATGAGGCGTAGAGAGCCTTGTAGCGACCGAGCCGGTCGGTAGGAAAGGTATCCCTGACGAGGTTCTGCTCACCGATGACGATGAGCTCCCCCGCAGCCCGGGCGTTCCGATGTTCGAGGAAGTGCTGAACCGCGGTGTCGAAGGCGTCCGGGTCGAAGTGGACGTGGCCGGCCTCGTCGGTGGTGAAGGGGTAGAAACCGTACTCCTCGAGCCGCTGGAGCTCTGAAGCCGGGGCTTCGGCCTTCGGAGACGATTGCGAGCGCCGCCGGCCTCCGAACCAGCCGGCACTGGCCGCGGCGGCGGCCATCAGCAGGCCAAGGACGACGAGGGCGGGCTCCATCCAGGCATTCTACGTTCCGGCCCATCGTGCGGGTCACGCACTGCCGGCGCTTCGGCAGCCGACGGCCACCCCGGTAGAGACGGCGACGGCGTGACGGACCCCAGACGGACCCCGGCAAGGACCGGGTCAGGCGCGGATCATGTCCTCGACAGACCGGGCGATCGCCGTGTCGAGAGCGGCGACGGCCGAAAGCCTGGCGGTGAGTGTGACGCGTTCGACGTATCCCGCGTCGAGCAATGCTCGACAGAACTCCCGGTCCTTCGGTCGACCGGCGATCGCCTTCGAAACCCACAGATCGTGCAGCTCGAGACACCATGCCACCACTCCACCGGTCGCCGGTGACTGATATTGGATGAGGCGTTCCCGCCAGCCGGCGGGGAGGACTGCTGTCTCGGCCACTACACCCTGCACGTAGAACCCAAATGACTGGTGGAACATCGAGGCTTCCCCAATCGAGCCGTCGATCAGATCGGCCTGGGAGCCGTCGTCGTCATCCAGGGCCGCAACGTCGATTTCGACCGAACGCAGGGCCGCCTCCGGCAACTGGCCCCCGATCGACCCATGAACCGCCTGGCTGCCGATGACAAGGATCTCGTCGACATCGAGAATGCTCCCGGCGGCGCGTATCGCATGATCGAACTCCTCGCGGTTCATCGACCCGCCTCCGTGGCCCGGAACTCCGAATACACCGAGGCCCTCTC
The DNA here is from genome assembly GCA_036525795.1 of Acidimicrobiia bacterium. Classification (GTDB taxonomy): domain Bacteria; phylum Actinomycetota; class Acidimicrobiia; order Spongiisociales; family ZC4RG35; genus DATCZS01. Next base: position 22,133 of record DATCZS010000062.1, read on the forward strand.
TCTCGGAGATAGCACGCCGGCGAACGGCGTCACGTGACGAAGCTCCCGAGCATGGATCCCCGGGTCGAGGAGGACTTCCACGATCTCATCGACTGACCGCTCGAGAATTGCCTTCCAGTCATCGAGCAGGGCACCAGCGTGCTCATGTCGGCTGCGCATCACCTCCAGGTTGGTCCTCGCTTTGTCGAGCACCTGGGCGGGGTCCGCCTCCAGGTTGGCGGCGATGGCACGATGCAGTGCGAGGCTCCGTCGGTCTTCCCTCGTCAGCCGCGGTACAAACCTGACGCTCAACTCGAGACCGAGGGCGCCGGCAATGCGGGTGAGCGTACGCAGGGTGGGACTCTTTCGCCCCGACTCGTAGGCGGCGATCGCCGGTTGCGACGTCCCCGACGCTGTCGCGAGTTCCGCTTGCGTCATCCTGACCCGCTTCCGTAGGTCCCGAACACTCGACATGGGTATATCTTATCGGATATGCGAGTCCTCGCCAACCTCTGCCTCGTCACACCGACATCGGGGCAGGTACCGCCCGGAAACGGCCCGGTGACCAATGCCGTGTCAAGGCAGTCGGGTACGATTCCACTACCAGGGGGAATGCGAGAATCGCCCGATGTTCTTTGGCGATTTCGTGCTCCGCCGTTCCCGCCGTTTCCCCCCATTTCCCACCGGGCTGTGGGGTTGGTGTGGGGTTGCGAAACCGGACGCTGAGCGCCCACAAGAATCGGCGGCCGTCACCACACCCCGCTGCCGTCGCCCGGATGGGACTCATCGGCTGGACGATTTCTGCGCGCAGCGTCCTACGCCCCCCGAAGAGGAAGGGTCCCGGCAGGGGCTCGATCCAGACAACGGGCCGCCGTCCCGCACTTCTGGCTGAAGGCCCACACTGCTGCACCTAACGGCCGGGCGGACTGGCCTCTACACCCCGCCCGTCCCGCTCCCGACCCGTCGCCGGTCAGGCTCCCAGATCTTCGCAGCCGTCTGACGATTCAGGCTTCACGGTGATCTCGATCCACTGCCACCTGTCGCCCGCACGCGGCATCGACACGAACGTATACGGCACCTCGGTGTCGGCGACACCCTGGATCGCGGGAGTTATCCACGTCGCGGACAGATTCCCGGCGCTGTTGAGCTCGAAGGCGGTGAGTTCGGTCTGGGCGTGTACCCCACCGGGAGCGTGAATCCCGTCCTCGAACACCAACTTCATCCCCTTGGCGGTCCCCTTCAAAGTCTGCCCTTCGACAACGACCGTCCACACGTGGCACCCACGATGATCAGGGATCGGCGGGCTAGCGCCGAGATCGGGTCTGATGTCGATACATCCGGCCGGGGCTGTGATCAGATAGGAGTCGTCGCCCCAGGCACCTGGTGACCATATGGCACCGTTTTCGATCCGGTCCTCACACCACCACCCGGTTTCGCCCTCCGTCGGCGGCGGATCGGACGGCTCACACCAGGGGTAGGTCGAATCCGGCCCACACTCCGGCTTCCCCGCCCCCGCCGGGACCGCAACCGCCACCACCAGCACCCCCACAAACAGCAACGTCACCATGCGTCTCATTCGAGTGTCCCTCCCCACCGGGACACACCTGCACGCGCACAATGACACTCACATTCGGAGGATCGACGCATACGGCATCACCCGGTCTTTCGGTTCCCACAACCGACTCCCACCGACCACCAGGGCCGCCCAACACACGTCTCCCCCACTCTCTGGGACCAGCCCACCCCCTGTCAAGGGTTCAGCAGACACCGTCCCCACACCCCGCTGCCCGGGATGGGACCCACCGGCCCGGGGAATTTCTACGTGCCGCTGTCCTGGGTCAGTCTGAGCGCAACCCGGCGTGCGGCTATCCGCCGTCGGAAGGGAGGTCGCACACGTTGTCGGGAGACACGCCCGGACACGCATCGACCACGTTGCCTCTCCACGTCGCCAGATAGAACGTGTCGGTGTTTCTCACCGGGATCTCGTCGCCACCAGCGCCGCCGTTCGCGCATGTGGGCTGAAGGAGCCAGTAGCTGGTCACGAATTCGCCAGTCTTGTCCACAACCAGATCGTCCTCGGTGTAACACCAGTTGCCCGGCACACCATCCCGGATCGTGGCCGACGGACTGTGACTCTGGCCCCGACGCGGCCGGTTCAGCAGAGTGGTCGTCGCCCAGTTGGGATTATCGGAGGGGTGGAAGGCACACACCGAGTAGTCATCAGTCGTCGTGAAACTGAACGACGCATCATCTGGCGACTGGCCGCACGGGAGGATCGGAGCCGCCGTCACCAGACAGTCGTCGCCCGAACCCTCACCCCCACCACCACCAGCACCTGGATCCGCCACCACCACACCTGACCGGCGCACACATGCCCATCCGACTACGGTCGTGACGTGGCGATCGACCCCGAACTTGCGGAGCACATTCAACGCCTGGAAGCCGAACTCGTGTCACCTGAGGTATGGCAGTCGCGCCCCGAACTAGAGACGCGGATGAGCCCGGACTTCGTCGAGATCAACTCTGAGGGCCTGCTTCATCGTGAAGATCTGATCTCGATCATCCTGGGGGCCGACCCGGGTGTCTGGCGCACCGAGGACTTCACCGCCAGGGAACTGGCTCCGACGGTGGTCCTTGTCACCTACCGCCACCTGATCGAAAACGATGACGGCGGCGTGCCGACCATCGCCCTGCGCTCATCGATCTGGCGGCGCGACGACGGCGCATGGCGGATGGTGCACCATCAGTCAACCCGGGTGCTCGACTCCGACGAATAGCCGAGCTGTGGGGTTCTTGTGGGGTTGATGCCCCTCAAACACAGATAGCGATCCGCCTTGACCGACAGAATCCCCTGTCGTTGCAGGGGATTCCGGGTGTGGGCGCTACTGGGATCGAACCAGTGACCTCTGCCGTGTGAAGGCGGAATGAGGACCCTGGAAATGCGGGCGAATCGGCGGAATCCCCAAGTAGGTCAGGGGACTTCGCCTGTCGTCGACTGTCCTCCTCCATGGTCGTTTTCAGTTGTCTGACGGACACTTTGACGGACACCCTGGCGCGCCGTCGTCCGGCAACCAGTTGGTTTAGGCGGTGGGTGCTCTGGGCTGGATTCCGCGCAGGGCCGCGACTTCGGTCACGACAACTCAGCCCGCCGTCGGCGTCCATGGTGAAGACGTGAGAGCGCCGGCGCTTTCGACGACATAGGCGATGTGGCGGCCGTCGGGCGGCCATCGGGGAAGTGCATCTTCGCCGAGAAGTCGATCAGTCGGTGCCGGACGGATACTCGGGACAGGTGGTCCGGTAGGGACCGAATCCGCCCATCAGACCCTGCCACTCCTGCAACGTCATGTTGCGTCCGGCGAGCTTGCAGGCTGCCATGGCGAGGTGTTCTGGGTCGATGTCCCAGATCAGCACTCCGTCCTTCACCGTGACCGCGAGTTCGCGGCCATCGGAGCGGAGAAAGGCCGAGAAGATGAGGGGAGCGTGGGCTGGGATCGGATCCCCGATTCTGCGGTGGCTGGCGACGTCGTACACGGCGACCGTCTGATCGTTCGATGTGGCGAGCAAGACCTTCCCGTCATTGCTGAACTGGAGAGAGTTGATCTCGCCTCTCGCCCCGCCGACGACCGCGACCGGTTCCATGGTCTCGAGGTCATACTCGACCAGCACCCCTCTATTGGCTCCAACGAGCGTCCCATCGAGGCTGACGGCTGTGAACGATGGCCCCGTGAGAGTCGGTCCCACCTGTTCGCCGGTCGCTCCGTCGTTGACGGTGGTGGTAATCCCGTCGGGGCCGGCCTGCGTTACCACCACCAGCTTGCCGTCGCGGGTCGTCGAGACCGACCGGGCCTCGCCCGTGAGCGGGATGGTCGGCTCGATTCGCTCCCCACTTGCCGTGTCGACGGTCCACAACTCACGCCCCGGAAACCCAATGTAGGCCCTCGTCCGATCGGCCGACGGCCACAAGTGGTTGCTATCGAGGGGCACATGAAGACCATCGATCCGTTCGAGAGTCGATGCGTCGAAGTAGACGATCCTGTCGTCGCTCGGTGAGTAGCCCGTCAGTGAATCGACCCCGAACCAGCCGACACCGAGAGCTTCGCCGGGCACGCGGCCCAGTTCGACGTCTGCTGCCGGATCCCAGATGGAGTGCTCCGTGAAGTCGAAGTCGATGGTCGCCGACGGGTCACGCGCCATGACGTGCAGTGAGTCGCCTGCGGTGGAATACCCGTCACCGACTGCATGACCCTCCGCCACCAGACGCGCCACGCGACTCGACCCGTTGGTGTGCCATCGGGACACCGCCGGCACTTCGGCGCCGAAGGCAACCAGCTCACCGCCGTCAGCACTGACTGCGAGCGTCCCGACTCCTCCCAGCTGAGGGTCAAGGACGGTTCCGGTCAGGGCCCCGGTCTCAGCCGACCTCACATGGATGGTGCCGAAGAAGGTTCCGCAGTAGATCAGACCTCGGGCCGGGTTGGCCGCGAACCACGGGCATGGTTCCGGATGTTGTCCGTCGCGAAGATCCACGGTCCACGCGAGGTTCCCGTCCGGATCGAACGATGCGAGCGCTTCGGTTCCGGCCGAGAACACGGTGCCGTCCGGTGCGACCACCACGAGGTTGTTGGATGAGAGTTCCGGCGCGCCGTAGGTCTCGAGGACTTCGACGGTCTCCGGGTCGATGACCCGGAGAGGTCCCGCCATCGATCCCAGGTAGATCCGCCCGTCCGCGCCGAATCCAACACCGGCGTTTCTCCACACACTCAGACCCTCCGGTCGCGGGAGCCCATCCAGCCGGCCGACGATCTCTGAGTCGGCCGCCCGATACACGACCAGGTCACCGTCGAAGCCGCCAGTGATCGCGACCAGCGATCCATCCCGATTGATCGCCAACTCGCCCAGGCCGACCGGTGGATTGATCACCGTCCCCACCAGCCGGCCGGTCCCGATCTCGAGAACCCTGAGGGTGGCGCAACCGGCATCGTCCCGTTCCTGGAGCGATTCCAGGCTCCAGCAGGGCAGGTCGGCGTTTCGACCTGTGAACTGGGCCACGAATCTCCCGTCGGCGCTGACTGCGATCCGAGAGCCCCATCCGAGATCGGCCGGCGGTTCTCCGAATGGGTCGTCGAGTACACCGGTGTCGAGGTCCAGTACTCGAAGATGCTGGGTGTCGAGCGCGATCACGGCGTTGGTGGTGCCCGGGATGAAAGCCCCAGTCAGTGATTCGGCTCCCGGAACGTGCTGATATCCGACGAAGCCCGGTGCGGATGTGAACGTTCCCAACAGGGCGGACCACGAGCTTGCGTCCGGGCTCATCCGGTACGCCTCCACCGCCATCAGCGCCGCCGCCGCCCGATTCGTGCTTCGCAGGGCGAGTGACTGACCCACCAGGGCCTCGAGTCGTGCCGCCTGCCGGCCGCGGAGCGCCAGCAATCCTCCCGCCGCCGCCACGACGAGAAGCACAGCGGCCATTACGAGCAACGCCCTCAGTCGTCGGTTCTGCCGGGCGTCCCGGTGCGCCCGCTGCAATTCCTGGTCGCGCTCTGTCGCGGCAAGCTCCAACGCCGCCTGCGCAAAGGCCCGTTCGGTGTCGTTGAGGCTCGCACTTCCGGACGCCTGCCACTCGAGCACGGCCTCCAGCCGCGCCCCCCGATACAACTCGCTCTCGGGCCGCCCCAAGGCCTCCCACTCCTCGGCGCGGGCGGCCAGGTGACGCATGATTCTCTGCCCTTCGGCGTCGTCGTCGAGCCAGGACCGCAGCCGCGGCCATGCGCGAGCAAGCGCCTCGTGCGCCAGTTCGTACGAGTCCTCCTCGGCGGTCACGAGCCGTGACCGGACCAGCAGCGCGACCACCCGGTCCCGATCGGGATCGCCCAGCACGTTGCGCCTCGGCACGCGGCACCTGACCGGTGGCCCATCGATCGACGGCGAAACCATGCGCAACAAGAGCGATCTCAGCACCGACCGCTGCTCCGGTGGAAGACTGTCGTACAGACGGTCCGCCGAGCGGGCGACGGCGCCGCGAATTCCTCCACTCGCCCGGTATCCCTCGACCGTCAGCACATTGCCATCGCGTCGCCGCCAGGTCTCGGCGAGTGCATGCGACAGCAGCGGGAGGGCACCCGGTTCGCCTTCGGTGTCGCGTTCGAGCAGTTCTACGAGCCCGTGTTCCAACCGCAGGCCGGCCTGTACCGCCGGCTCCTCGATCGCTTGGCGAAGGGAATCTCCGGCGAGGGGAGACACCAGCTGCAGGCCTTTTTCCGCCAGACGGCTGAGATCAGGCGACACCGCGAGTTCACCCAGGAAGTCGCTCCGTACCACGATGATCACCGGGCCGCGCTTCATCGCATGCCGAGCGAGCCTCGTGCAGAACTCCTTGATCTCCGGATCCGACACTTCCAGCGCGAACAGTTCCTCGAGTTGGTCCACGACCAGCGTCGAGGCGGTGAAGGCTGCCTCGCTCAGCGCCCGCAGCGGGTCGCGGCCGGGCACGAAGACCCCGACAAGCTCGCCCCGCTGTTTCAGGGCCGGTACCAGTCCCGCCCTAGCCAGTGATGACTTCCCGCTCCCCGAGGGGCCGGCGAGGACGAGGAGTGGAGTGTGCCTGAGGCGGTCGAGGGCCATCCCCACCTCAGACGAGCGACCGAAGAACAGCTCGACGTCGTCCTCGTCGTACGCAGTCAGGCCCTTGTAAGGACAAGTCGAGCTCGTCGTCAGGATGGGTGGAGGGGCGGCGAGACTCGGATCGTGACGCAGGATGGCCTGCTCCAGCTCGACGAGCTCCGGTCCAGGGTCAACTCCCAGCTCCGCCAGCAGGGTGGACCGGGCGGCCTCCAGGGAGCGGAGGGCGTCGGCCTGCCTGCCCGACCGGTACTGGGCGAGTGCCAGTGACCGCCAGCGTCGTTCCCGGAGAGGCTCCTCGGCCACCAAGGCGCCGGCGTCGACCGCAACCCGAATGTGGTCGCCGGCTAGGAGCCTGGCGTCGAGCCAGTCCTCCTGGGTCGAGAGACGCAGCTCGAGCAGCCGAGTCCTCTCTATCTGCCCCGGGGACCAACCATCCAGCTCCTCAAACGGGTTCCCCCGCCACAAGGTGAGGGCACGGGCGTAGGACACGGCGGCCCGATCGGCCTCGCCGTCGGCCATGAGCGTATGGCCCCGGGTGATCAGCTGTTCGAACTCACGGGTATCGAGGTCCTCATCGCTCAGTTCGAGTCGGTACCCCTGAGGCAGGGTTGCGATGGCTTCGGGGCCTAGTGACTTTCGGAGCCGGGAGATGCAGATCTGAACCTGCTTGCTCCACGAGGCGGGCAGGGAATGGGGCCAGAGGGCCTCCGCCAACTGGTCGGCAGTCACGACCTGGTTGTTACGGACCGCCAGGACGCTGAGGGCCAAGCGGTCGCGCGGTTCGAGGACCAACCCATCAACCTCCAACGGGCCCAGGAGACCGACCTTCACAGAACGGATTATCAGGGCCGCGTTCGAGCAGGTCAACGAGAGGGATACCGGGCGGATACCGCCCGCGGACCGTCTCGATACCGGTCTCTTGTACATGTTCGGTCGAGGGCACATCCGCCCTCCGAGAAACAGGGTTGGCGGTCTCCGCCAGAAAGAGAGGAGAGGACGTGAAAAGACGAATTCAGACGCTGGTCCTGGCGGCGCTGATGGTGACGGTGGCGCTTCCGGTGCAATCCGCCGGGGCCAAGCCGACCATCGAGCGCACCATCGTGCACAAGGAAGTCAAGACGGTGTACTTCCCCGATGACATCTGTGGTGACCGAGCCGGCTGGACCACGTTCACGGTGACGTACCGGTTCATCGTCATGGATCACGGCAACAGCCTTCATGTCGTTTTCGGGGAGACCGGCCGGTACGTGACCGACTTCGACGACCCGTCGATCGAGGACTATTCGAGTCAGTTCACCGAGGCCGGGCACTTCGGCCTCACCCCCGGCGGAACGGTTGTCTTCACCAGCCAGTTCCACGACTTCCCCGGCTCGATCCAGATCCACGAACGGGTGGTGTTCGTGGAGGCGGCCGGCTCGGTCAAAGTCGACAGCTACGACCTGACGGTGACCGGCTGTCCTTGATGCATTTCGCCACGGGCGAGCCGACCACCCGGCTCGCCCGACCTCCTTCCCTAGACCCGAAAGGCATAGACATGACACCGCGAACCTCATTCCACCGACAGGTCCTGGCTCTGAGCCTGCTCGTGATCGCCACGGCCTGTGGTGGCCAGGTCACGGAGCAGGGGCCAGCGAACGCCCCGACCTCGACGGTCGCAGCGACGACTGGCACCACAGGCCTATCGAGTCCGATTCCCGACTACTCGTGGGAGCTCAACGGCACCGGCACCGCGACCACCGGAGACCTCGATGTCGAGTTTCTGGGCGCCTTCGACGCCACTCCGGGAGCTGTCAGCTTTGACGGATACACCGGGCATGCCGTCACCACCGGGCCCTTCGCACTCGACACGGCCGCGTCGTTCACCATCGCAGCCTGGGTTAACTACGCCGCCCGGTCGGAGATCGCAGCCGCCGTCAGCCAGTTGGCAGAAGTGACCGGCGTGTTTCAGCTCGGCGTGGGCGAGGCGAGCCAGTGGTGGTTCATGATGAAGACCGAGGATCGGACTGGCCTCGACTACGCAGTGTGGGTCGACGGCCCACCGGCGAAACCAGGTGGACAATGGACCCATCTGGTCGGGGTCTCCGATCAGGGCGACGGGATGCTCCGCCTGTTCCTGGATGGTGAGCTCGCCGGGGAGGTGCCCTTCGATGCTCCTCTTGGAGCGAACGGTCCTCTGACGATCGGACGCGCCCAGTTCGATGCGACCCCGGGCAACTTCTGGCCGGGAGCGATCGACCTGGTGCAGGTCTTTCAGAGGGCACTGGATGAGGACCAGGTCGCCGAGCTGAACGCCGTCAACCGTCCGCAGGATCCTCCCCCGGCGATGCCGGCCCCCGACCCCTCCACCTACGCCGAAGGGATCCTCACCGGCACCTGGGATTACGTGATCCCGGCGGAGGACGCCCCCATTCTCCGTGACGCGTTGGGAGTTCCGGACGCGAAGGAGCTTGGAATCCGAATCGGATTCGACGGCCACACCTGGTGGCAAGGGTTCGTGATCGACGGAGAGCTGATGTTGGAGCCGGGCGGGGTACCGGCCGGGGACGGTGGGACGTTCTTGATCGACGGATCGGTGATGGTCCAGGCAAACGCCTGGGGCCACGGTGTCCTCGAGTGGAGACTGGAGGACGACCAACTCAGTCTGGCCATCCTCGAGATCTGCAACGACGAGACCGGGGTCTGCCTGACCGATCGCAACCAGATCCTCGAGGCCGACCCGTTCGTGTTCGCGGTAGTGGAACACACCTATGTCAAGAGCGGAGACGACGGAGGCTACTGAGAGGATTCGGTCGCAATAGCTCGGAACCGCACCAGGATTTCGGCGCCCCCCTGCCGCCGGTTCCGGGCTTCGACCGATCCGCCGTAAGCTTCGACCAGATCTCCGACGGTGGTCGGTCCATCCCGGAATCCGAGGAGCCGGCCGCTTCCACGAACCGGTCGAACACGGCACCTCGGTGCGTCGAGCACGGCTCCCACGACAGCGCCGATGACCGAGGTCCCGCAGAGCCTTCAGGGTTGTGTCAAGTCTGGGTACCCGCACGACGGGTTGGCTCCGGTACCTCCACGACACTTCGTTTGGGGTTAGGAAGCAGCGTTGACCCGGCCGGGACGGCCGGTGGGGACGGCGAAGGCACCGTGTTCTTTGTCCGGGTCGTGTTTGATGGCGTGGCTACGGACCACTCTTCCACCGGCGGAGATCTCGACCGTGTCGCCACCCGCACCTCGAGCTGCTGACGCCGGTAGGGGTTGCCGACCCGGTAGGTCACCCCGGCAAAACATATGCTCCCTGATCCATCGACCTCGAAAGCCTGAAACGGCAGAATCCCCACTGGCTACAGGGGATCCGTCAGGTGGGCGCTACTGGGATCGAACCAGTGACCTCTGCCGTGTGAAGGCAGCGCTCTCCCGCTGAGCTAAGCGCCCCAGTCTTGGGTCGGACTGTGGGGCGGGATTGTAGCGAGCCCACTTGTGCCGAGAGAATCCCACCGGGTCAACCAGGAGGGAACCCTTGACGGCTGGCGGGAGAGGAACCGAACGCCTCTCCCCCGGCGGTGACTCGTCCCTCACGCTTGAAATGAGGAGGTGTTCGGTGGTTTCAACCTCACCATTCAACATCGTCGAGCGCGAAGACCTGACGCCGATGTGCCCTCACTGTGGTGCGGCTCTCGCCGAGGTCTACGCCCGCACGCGGGGTGTGCCGTTGCTTCAGGGCCGAAGCGTGCTGTTCTTCTGCCCGTCCTGCTCCAAGGTGCTCGGCTTCGGCCAGGAGCGCATTGCCTGAGCCCTCTGGTTGAATCCCCGGCATGTTCATGCGGGAGTTCGAGGCAGTGGTCGACCGGGTCTTGGACGAGCTTCCCGAGTGGGTTCTGGCCCGTATCGACAATCTCGTCGTGGTGGTGGAAGAGCACCCGAGCCGGGAGCAGGACCCGTCCGGAGAGCTCCTGGGGCTGTACGAGGGCGTCAACCTGCACGAGCGGTCGGGCGACTACTACGGCGTCATGCCCGACCAAATCACCGTCTTCCGCCAGCCGCACCTCCGGCTCGGACTGGAACGGGCAGAACTGGAGGCCGAGATCCGCAAGACCGTGCTCCACGAGATCGCCCATCACATCGGCATCGACGACGACCGTCTCCACGAACTCGGCTGGGATTGAGCTTCTTTCAGGTGCGACGAGTGCGCGGAACTCCAGCTGCCTTCAAGGTGGCAGCCGCCACCCCGGACTCCCGCCAGGCCGCGTATGAGATGCCTTTCCGGTCCGAATAGGACCGTGCAACCTCGATGAAATCCCGCTCGAGGCCTTCGATGTCCTCGGAATCGGCGAGCGAAGCCAACTGGTCCTCTGCATCGAGTCTCGCCTGGGTCAATTCGACCCTCCTGAGGGGATCGGATTCGGCGTCGATCTTCGCCTGTAACGCCTCGATGCGCCCTGCAACCGACTCCCTCGTCACGGGCCGTCCCGGGCGACGAGCCCCAAGCGCATTCAGATAGGACTTGATGATCCGGGATTCACGTCTCCCGGCGGCCAATGCGGCCGTGTGCTCATCTGACATGGGCATGAGTGGCGGTCCTCCCTCGCTGCTAGGTTCGCTCATAATGCCACACATTCCCGTCACCGGCACCGGCCTAAGGCTCGATGTGTCGGCGATCGACACAGGAAGGATTGGGTCCCGATGAACCGGCTGGGCGGTGCGATCGCCCACAAAGCAGGCCTTGGCCTCGACAGAACAAGGGCCGGGACCTCGGCCGTGATGGATCTCCCCAAAGACCACCGCATGGATTCCGTTCAAAGTCGGATCG
>DATCZS010000063.1:0-38803 GCA_036525795.1 Acidimicrobiia bacterium
CGAGATCTATCTCGAGGCGCATCCCCGCAGCCGCTGAGGACGGGACACACCGGGATCATGACGACCATCGACACGACCGCAGCCAAGAATGCCCTTGTGGCGACGCGGGCCAAGCTCGTCCACCAACTGGAGGACATGGGCGCGACCGAGACAGGCGACCTCACCGGTGACGTCCAATACGGGGACGGTTTTGCGGACGCCGCCGCCGCCACCGCGGAACGGACAGAAGTGCTGGGTCTCGTGGACACGCTCAAGACCCAGCTCGACGCTGTCGATGCCGCCCTCGTGCGCATCTCCGAGGGCCAGTACGGAATCTGTGTCCATTGCGGCAAGGAGATCGAAGCCGCCCGGCTGGAGTTCCGTCCCGAGTCGATTTCCTGCGTCGACTGCAAGTCGAAGCGCTGATTCGATGCCCGGCACCTGGCGGCACCTCGCCGCTCGGTTCTTCTCCGTGCTCGGCGCACCGCCTCTGACCGACGACGAGCGCCGGCGCGTCGCAGCGCTGCTCCGTCCCGCCGAGGTGGCCCCGTTCTTCGCCCAACAGGACATGGATCAGCGGCATGCGCTCGAGGCGGCGACCCGTGCGGCCGAGCTCCTTCCCGGGCGGACCGATCTCCAGCGCGCCGCCTTGTTGCATGACATCGGCAAGCGCCACGCCCGGCTCGGGGTGCTCGGTCGGGTGCTTGCCAGTGCGGCGGCGAAGGTGGGCTTGAGGGTGCGGGGCCGATTCAGGGCATACCTCGAACATGGCCCGGCCGCGGCGGACGAGCTGACCGGTTTGGGGGCGGAGCCGGTGGTGGTGGCATTCGCTCGTCACCACCACGGAGCCAGACCCGAGGGGATCCCGGCGAACGACTGGGAAACGCTGAAGCGGGCCGACAACGCGTGAGGAACGCGGCGGCGCACGGGCACAGGGCGGTCGCCGGGTTGCCGGGGTCGGCGGCGGCTTCCGAGTAGCCTGCGCCCGGTTCATGACGTACCACGTGAAGACGGCCGTGTTCGAGGGCCCGCTCGACCTCTTGCTCCAGTTGATCTCCCGCCATCAGATCGACGTCACAGCCGTGAGCCTCGCCGATCTCGTCACCGAATACCTGAGTTACCTCGAGGCGATGCGTGATCTCGACCTCGAGGTGACGTCGGAATTCCTGTTGATCGCGGCAACGCTCATCCAGCTCAAGATCCGCCAACTCCTCCCCAGCGGAGACGATGTCGACATAGACGAGGAGCTGGCGCTGATCGAGGAACGCGACCGGCTGCTCTCCCGGCTCCTGATGTGCGTCACGTTCAAAGATGTTGCGGCCGTGCTCTCAGCCCGGATGCAGTCGACCAATCGGTTCGTTCCGAGAGTGGCGGGGATGGACCAGGTGGTCAGGGTGGCGCCGCCGGACGTGACCCTGCCGGTCGATACCGAGGGGTTGCGTGCCATCGCCGAGCGGGTGTTCAGCGAGGGTGAGAGGCAGCCGGATCTGGACCACCTCGATCTCGACCTTCCCTCGGTGCAATCTGCCCTCGACGAGCTGCGTGTGCGAGTCACCCAGGAGGTCGAGACGACGTTCGAGGATCTGGTCTCCCATTGCACCCGCAAGGTCGAGGTCGCCGCCTACTTCCTGGCGCTGCTCGAGATGGCGAGATGGGGAATCGTCGAGGTCGCTCAAGAGGACTGGTTGTCGGCAATCGAAATCCGGCACCGGCCGGGGGAGCGTTCCGCCTTCGTGTCGGAATGGTCGATCTGATGGAACCTCGCGCGGCGGTCGAGGCGATCCTCTTCGTGACGGAGACGCCGGTCCCCACCGGCGAGCTGGCCGAGGTGCTCGAGGTTCCGATCGAGACGGTCGAGGCACTGGTGCGGGACCTGGCAGACGAACTGGAGGAGCGGGGGAGCGGCCTGTGCGTGCGACACAGTGCGGGAGGATGGAGGCTGTATTCGCGTTCCGAGGCGTTCCCGTACCTCGAGCGCTTCTCCACGACGGCCGGCGCCCGGAGACTTTCCGGGGCGGCGCTGGAAGTGCTCGCAGTCATCGCCTACCGCCAGCCGGTGTCCCGATCTCAGATCGCCGAGATCCGCGGCGTCGATTCCGACTCGGCGGTGCGCACCCTGGAGCGACTCGGCCTGGTCGAGGAGGCAGCCCGTCTCTCGAGTCCGGGCAACCCGGCGATCTACCGAACCACTCCGCTGTTTCTCGAGAAGCTGGGCATCGATGGGCTGGAGGCGCTTCCCCCTCTGGCGGATCACGTTCCCCCAGCGTCTGTGGTGGAGACCCTCGAGGCGACCTTCCGTGATCCGGCACTCGACGTGGCGGAGAGCGGCGACGCCTGAAATGGGCGTGGACCGGCTTCAGAAGGTCATCAGCCATGCCGGCCTCATGTCCCGGCGGGCGGCAGAGGACCTGATCAGGGCGGGTCGTATCACCGTCGATGGCACGATCGCCATCCTGGGCGACCGGTGCGATCCCGAGGCGGCCGAGGTGCTCGTCGACGGCCTCCCGATCCCGGTCGCCCCGGGCAGGGTCACCTACCTGGTGTACAAGCCGCCGGGCGTGGTATCGACCGCGTCCGACCCGCAGGGAAGGCCGACGGTGGTCGAGTTGGTGCCATCCGACCCCCGGGTACACCCGGTCGGTCGCCTCGATGCCGACTCCGAAGGCCTCCTGCTGCTGAGCAATGACGGCACGCTGACACATCGACTCACCCATCCCTCCTATCAGGTGCCGAAGACCTACGTCGTGCTGGCGGACGGCGTGGTGAGCGACGCAGCCGTGGCCATGCTCCGATCGGGGGTGACACTCGACGATGGGCCGGCGGCGGCGGTCTCCGCCCGGGTCCTCGACCGCAGTCGGGATCGCACCCTGGTCGAGGTGGTCATGACCGAAGGGCGGAACCGGGAGGTACGGCGCATGTTCGACGCGATAGGTCATCGCGTGATTCGGCTGGTGAGGACCGCCATCGCCGGCCTCTCCGACCGGACGCTGAAGGCAGGGGAGTGGCGCCTGCTCGAGCCGGACGAAGTGCGGTCGCTGTACGCAGCGGCCGGATCGTGAAGGGGCGACGTTCAGAGGCGCGCAACCGCACTACGGTCACGATCGCGATGGACACCGATGTACGGCCGATCGACGTTCGCTCCGGACCGGTGGAGGCGCTGGTGCGCCCCCCCGGATCGAAGAGCATCACCAACCGGGCGCTGGTGCTGGCATCGCTGGCCCGTCCCGGGGCCAGTCGACTCTCCGGCGCCCTCGAAGCAGACGACACCGTGGTGATGCGAAGCGGGTTGCGGGACCTCGGAGTGCTCATCGACGATGTCGACGACCCCTGGTTGGTCCTCGGCACCGGCGGTCAGCTGACGGCCCCTGCCCGCCCGATCGACGCCGGGGCCTCGGGCACGACGGCGCGTTTTCTGACTGCCATTGCTCCGCTGGCCGACGGTCCCGTGACCGTCGACGGCTCCCGCCGCATGCGCGAACGCCCCATTGGCGAATTGACCGACGCCCTGGCTGTGCTCGGGGCGGACGTGAGCACGGCGGGAGGATATCCGCCGGTGGTGATCGAGGGGTCCGGGATCCACGGCGGTGCCGTCACGGTGGATGGACGCCGGTCGAGTCAGTTCGTGTCGGCGCTCTTGATGCTCGCTCCCATGCTGGACGGGCCATCGCAGATCTCACTGGTCGAAGGAGACCTGGTGTCGCGCCCGTATGTGGACGGGACGGTCCGGATCATGCGGGAGTTCGGAGCCGTCGTGGAGGATCGCCACACCGGCTACGGGGTGGCGCCTTCCGGATACGAGAAGGCCCACATCGAGATCGAGGCGGACGCATCGGCCGCCGCGTACCCGCTGGTCGCCGCCGCGGTGACGGGGGGTGTCGTGGTGATCACCGGGATTCCGGTCGATTCGATCCAACCGGACCTGCGGCTCATCGAGGTGCTCGCCGCCATGGGATGTGTCGTGACCCGCGACGCGAACTCGATCCGGCTGATCGGGCCCGATCGGCTCGAACCGGTCGACGTCGACATGAACGATGCCCCGGATGCAGTGCTCGCTCTGTCGATCGCCTGCCTGTTCGCCCGCGGTCCGAGTCGCATCCGCAACATCGGCAACCTCCGATTGAAAGAGACCGACCGGCTCGAGGCCTTGCGCACCGAACTGAACCGGGTCGGCGCAGCCGCCTCGATCGAGGGCGACGACCTCGTCATCCGGCCCGGAGGGCTGCGTCCCGCCCGCATTTCCACCTATGACGATCACCGGATGGCGATGTCCTTCGCCGTGGCCGGCTTGCGGATCCCGGGCATCGAGATCGCCGACCCCGGATGCGTTGCCAAGACCTGGCCCGGCTATTTCGACATGCTGGACGCACTGTGAACAGGCTGGTGGTGGCGATCGACGGACCCGCCGGATCCGGCAAGTCGACGGTGAGCCGGATTCTGGCGGAACGGCTCGGGGTTCCCCACCTCGATACCGGGGCGTACTACCGGGCCGCGACCCTGGCGGTGCTGCGTGCCGGGATCGATGTGTCCGACAGTGAGGCCGTGGTGGCGGTGGCATCGACCGCCCGCGTCGAGCCGATCGACGGGCGGATGACGCTCGACGGTGAGGACGTCGAAGCGGAGATTCGAGACCCGGCCACGACGGCGGCCGTCAGCGCGGTGTCCGCCATTCCGGCGGTGCGGGCGGTGATGGTCGACGCACAGCGTTCCTGGGTGGCATCACACGGGAACAGGGCGGTGGTGGAGGGCCGTGACATCGGGACGGTGGTCTTCCCCGACGCAGAGGTGAAGGTCTTCCTGACTGCAGATCCCGATGAGCGGGCCCGCCGGCGGGCAGCCGAGAGAGGAGAGCAGGTCGACCGCCACCTGGAGGCGATTCGTCTGCGCGACACGCACGACTCCTCCCGCGCCGCCTCGCCGCTGCGTCCTTCCGAGGATGCCGAGATCGTCGACACCACCGGCCAGACGATCGATGAGGTGATCGAGAGGATCGTGGGAATGATCTCCGGGATCGATCAGCCATCATCGATCGGCGATCAGCCGGAGGGTCGACTGCCCTAGGCGAAGGCGCTGTGGAGATCGAGGCCGGCGAGTCGGGGATCAGGTCTCGCGGCCCGCGCGGGCGGGAGGCGATCGGAGGGACCCGGGTGGGGACGACGGTGTGGAGCCTCAGCCGTCACTGATGAGGGCGAGGGCCTCGGTGGCCGTCCAACTGCGATCGCGCTCGAGGTACCCGGGATCGGACGAAGGCCTGGCGGTGAGCGACGCTTCGACCAGCGTCTGCAGGGTGCTCACGAAGCTGCGCAGTTGAGGGGGGAGGGGGAAGTACTCACCCTCCTCGGTGACGGAGAAGAGTTCGAACCCGAGCGCCGGGTTGACCCTGTCGATCACCTCCTGGACCAGATGATCGGGAGCGGACGCACCCGCCGTCACCCCTACGGTCCCGGCCCCTTCGAGCCAGGCGGGGTCGATCTCGTCCGCAGAGTCGATCCGGTGCGCCGCGGTGCCCCGTTCGTTCGCCACCCGCACCAGCGCTTTGGTGTTGGACGAGTTGTCCGATCCGACGACGAGGATCACGTCGCACTCCTCGGTCAGGGCGGTGACCGCCGACTGGCGGTTGGTCGTGGCGTAGCAGAGGTCGCTCTTCCTGGCGGTGTGCACTTCGGGATACAGGTCTCCGGCCCGGTCCAGAACCGATTGCCATTCGTGGACTCCCAGGGTGGTCTGGGCGAGCAGCGCCACCTTTTCGTCGTCTCGCGGACGGAAATGGTCGAGCGACCACTCGGGCTCGACCAGGGTGATCGATTCGGGCGCCTCGGCGATGGTGCCCACCGCCTCATCGTGGCCTTCATGCCCGACGTAGATGATGTCGTAGCCCTGACGGGCCATCTTCTTCACTTCGTGGTGCACCTTGGTCACCAGCGGGCAGACGGCATCCACCACCACCGCCGCCCGCGAGGCGGCTCCCGCCACCACCTCGGGCGCCGACCCGTGGGCCGAGAGCATGACGGGTGCGCCTTCGGGTACCTCGGCAATGTCGTTCACGAACACGACGCCGACCTTCTCGAAGGCCCCGACGACCCACTCGTTGTGGACGATCTCGTGATAGCAGTACACGGGCCCGTCGAAGATCCGCGTCATCCACGTCAGCGCCTTGATCGCCATTTCGACTCCGGCACAGAACCCGCGTGGTTCGGCCAACAACACCCGCTCGACCATGCGGGGCAGGATAGGGAGATCGCTCCTGGTACCTGCCATCGGACGGTGGACGCCACGCGATCGGGCGGCGTGTGGTTTCGCCGCACCTACTCTCTTGTGTGAATGTCCCGTCTTCCGATTGTCGTGGTGGTGGGCCGACCGAACGTCGGCAAGTCGACCCTGGTCAACCGCATCGTGGGCGGACGGCCGGCGGTCACAGAGGAGATGCCCGGGGTGACCCGGGACCGGCGGGAGTTTCACGCCGACTGGGTGGGAAGGCGGTTCATCCTGGTCGACACCGGTGGGTGGGAGCTCAACCCGGGTGCGCCGCTCAGCTCCGAGATCCGCCAGCAGGCGGAAGCGGCGGTGGCGGTGGCGGACGCAATCATCTTCGTCACCGACGCGACGACGGGCGTCAACGACGACGATGCCGGGGTGGTGAAGCTGCTGCGGGGTGCCGAGGTGCCGGTGGTGTTCGCCGCCAACAAGGTCGACGCCGCCGGCAGGACCGTGCTGGCCGACGAGCTGTGGGGCGTGGGGCTGGGAGAGCCGATGCCGGTTTCGGCGTTTCATGGCAGAGGGATGGGTGACCTGCTGGATCGGTTGGTGTCGGTGCTCCCGGAGGTGGCGGATGAGGCCGAAGGATCGGCACTGCCCCGGCTGGCGATCATCGGACGTCCGAACGTGGGGAAGTCGACGCTTCTGAACCATCTGCTTGGCGAGGAGCGGGTGATCGTGTCAGACCGCCCGGGTACGACCCGGGATCCGATCGATGCGGTGGTCGACATCGGCGGACGGGAGTTCATCGTCACCGACACCGCCGGCATCCGCCGCAAGCCACAGATCACCGAAGACGCCGACTTCTACGCGGTGCTGCGTGCGCGGGAAGCACTCGCGGCGGCGGACGTGGCCTTGCTCCTGGTCGACGCCATGGACGGTGTCACGCACCAGGATCAGCGGATCGCGGCGGAAGTCGTGGAGGCAGGAGTCTCGCTGGTCGTCGTGTTGAACAAGTGGGACCGCATGGACGACGAGCACCGGATGCTCATGGAGCGGTCGCTGGAGCAGCGTTTCGGTTTCGTCGGTTGGGCACCGCTGATCCGCATCAGCGCGCTCACCGGTGCTCGAACGAAGCGACTGGCCGCTGCGATCGAGACGGCACTGGAATCGCGGGAGCAGCGAATCGGTACGGGGACGCTGAACCGCCTGGTCCGGGAGTGGACGGGGGCCCACCCACCTCCGGTGCGCAAGGGCCGCCGGCCCCGCATCCAGTATGCGGTGCAGGCGGGAACCGGACCGCCGACCTTCATCGTCTTCGTCTCGGGTGGGGAGTTGGGTGACGACTATCTGCGTTTTCTGGAGGGGAGGATCCGCGACTCGGTGGATCTCACCGGGACCCCCGTCCGCATCATCGCCCGCGGCAAACCGAGGCGGGGGAGATGACCGGGCCGACGCCCTACCTGCCGGAAGAGGACAGCCCTCCCCGAGAGCCCACCCCGTGGGGTTTCCGCATCACACTGGTGCTGGTCGGCGTGTATCTGCTCTATCGGTTGGGTCAGGGAATGGTCTGGGCGTGGGACGCCCTCCTCGGCTAGGACCCGGCCGGCGGCGATCGGCGATCCGTCGTGACGAGTGGGCCGAGTGCCGGAGCGGCTAGGCTGGTGCCACCTCACGGGCTGTGGCGCAGCTTGGTAGCGCGCTTGACTGGGGGTCAAGAGGTCGGGAGTTCAAGTCTCCCCAGCCCGACGACAGAAACCCCCGCTGCGGCGGGGGTTTCGTGCATCTCGGGTGGGAGGGGGATCCGCCCGCTCCGCCCCGATCGTCTTCCGACGGCCGCTCTGGCGCAGGGGTATCCGATCTCACGAGGTTCTGCGGGATGTGTGCGCCGGTCCGCCAGACACGCACGAATCGGTCTAGTCTCGGGCCGGGCGCACGACAGAGCTGCGTTGGGGCGAGACAGGGCAAGAGGGCTTGGGACGGATGCTGAAGGTTCGCCGGGGGGTGACGGTGTTCTTCTGCGCGTTCGTCCTCGCGTGGACGGCTCCGGCAGCGCTTGCGGCGGAGGGTGACGGCGGCGAGGCCCAGCGACTGCTCGACGAGATGATCGACGGCGGCACGAGCCTCGATCCCGACTGGATCGACCGATACGTCGATCTGCGAGGCCCACTCCCGACGGTGCCTCCGCCGTTGGTGATCCACTCGGTGGCCGTTCCGGTTCCGGCGGTGTTTCCGGTGGCGGGTCCCCACGCCTTCACGGATTCGTTCGGCGCACCCCGTTCGGGCGAGCGGTTGCACAAAGGGATCGACATCTTTGCCGACAAGGGTGTACCCGTCGTCGCGATGGCAGACGGTGTGGTCGAGTGGGTGCGGCGCCAGCCGGATACGCGGTGCTGTGCGATCGGGATCCTCCACGACGACGGATGGCGTACGTGGTACCTCCATCTCAACAACGACTCCGACGGCACCGACGACGGATTGGCCGACGGCGTGGCCCACTCGCTCGAGGTGGGGGTTCGGGTGCTCGCCGGCCAGACGATCGGTTGGGTCGGCGACAGTGGCAACGCCGAGGAGACCCCGCCCCACCTCCACATAGAGATCCGGCTTCCGGATGGAACCGTCACCAATCCGTACGCCAGCTTGACGGGCGGTGCGTTGACGCCGGGCGACGGTGCGATCGCGGCGGCACTGCCATTCACGGGTTCGGATGGCACCAGGCGCGTGCTCGGAACGCTGATGCTCATGGTGACTGGCGTCGGATTGACCGTTGTCGCGAGGGATCGTCTCCGCCAGGCGACGGTGGCAATCGCCATCGAAAGGCCTGACGGCTCGGTGCGGCACTTCATTCTCGCGGCCGATGAGGTGCTCTCCGCCGATTGAGGGCTGCGTTCGACAAGGTTGCGACAGGCGATGCGAGGCGGATCCGGCGAGTGCACCCGGAGTTTCGGGGACGACATGGCGGCCGCGAACGAACGTGCCGCAACCGCGCAGAGGGGAAAAAATCCGACCTGTTCGTTGCTCCGGTGTTGCGGGTGTCGCAGGCGGATCCCTATGCTGCTGTCCGGCCGGTGGCGCGCCTCGCGTGCCGACCGGCATGTCAGGGAGGAAAATAGGAGGACCACACGGTGAGTAACACCAACGCCCGCTGGCGCTGGCTCGCTCTCCTGGCTGTCTTTGCGATGATCGTCGCAGCCTGCTCGTCCGACACCACCGACACCACTGCCGACAGTGGCGACTCCGGTGCGACGACGACCACGGCTGCTCCGGGCGACACCACAGACACCACGGAGGCGCCGCCCGCAGCCACGGGGTACACCTACAAGATGGCGATCTTCAGCGATCCCACCACCGACAACCCCTGGGCCGCTCTCGACACCGAGAACGACGTCTGGACGAACTACGTGAACCCGGACGGCGCCAGCCTCTACGGGTATCAGGGACCGACCTACACGTTGGTTCCGGGTATCGCAGAGGACGACACTCCGCCCGAGCCCGTGGCCGACGGGGATGCCTGGTCGGTGACCGTTGGGCTGCGCCAGGATGTGACCTGGTCCGACGGCGAGGCGATCGACGCCAACGACGTAGCGTTCACGTTCAACACCGTCGCCAAGTACGACGGTCTGGGCGGGAACTTCCCGTTCCTGTGGCCGCTCGCGGCCGATGACGACCCCGCCACCGAAGAGGACGAGTCCAACCAGGGTGTCCTCAGCGTCGAAGTGGTCGATGACTACACAGTCAAGGTCATGTTCAACTTCGAGCCAGGTCTGGCCGTGTGGCCGTTCCAGGTTGGAACCGCCACGATCTTCCCTGAGCACTTCTGGGGCCCGATCGTGGACGCCAACGACTCGTTCGAAGGTCTCTATGCCGAGAGCGGCCTGGGGTACCCGAACGCCGGCGCCTTCAACTCGGCCGAGCGTGAGCCGGGCGCCTTCTGGCGCAACGAGTCGATCGGCAGCGCGTACTACGACGCCGGTGCCGAATACGTCGTCTACGACAACGGCACCGTGCAGTACACCCGTCCTGACGGCGTGATCGAGCAGTACGGTGGCCAGGCTTCCGGCGACCCGGTGGCCGACTACGTCGAGGGCCCGTATGCCGACGAGGTCGTGTTCTCGCTCTACAGCGATCAGAACGCGGCCGTCCTGGCGCTCACCGACGGTGAGGTGGACTTCCTAATGAACCCGCTCGGTCTGCAGCGCGGCCTCCAGCAGCTGGTGCTGTCGGAGCCGTCGCTGAACGTGATCGTCAACGAGCAGAACGGGTACCGGTACCTGTCCTACAACATGCGCAAGTTCCCCATGAACGAGAAGTCGTTCCGCGAGGCCATCGCCTGCCGGATCGACAAGGAATTCATGGCGAACACCGTGCTCGGCGGTGCAGCCATCGCTGCCAACAGCCAGGTGCCCCCGGGCAACTCGTTCTGGTACAACCCGGACGTGTCTGCTCCTTGCACCGGTCTGAGCGAGCAGGAGCGTTTTGAGGCTGCGGTACAGATCCTCAGGGACGGCGGCTGGACCTGGAGCGTCGATCCCGTATGGAGCGAGGACAACCGCGACGTGCTGCCCAAGGGCGAAGGCCTCGCGCTGAACGGCCAGGCAATCCAGCCGCTGACGCTGCTGGCACCTGGACCGGGTTACGACCCGTTGCGCGCCACCTACTCCCTCTTCATCGAGGAGTGGGCCGTCGACCTCGGTATTCCGCTGCAGGCGGAGCCCACCGGGTTCTCGGTCATCGTCGACGAGGTCTTTGCGGCGGACGAAGGCGCCCTCGAGTGGGACATGTACATCCTGGGCTGGGGTCTCACCCCGTTCCCGGATCACGTGTTCTCGTTCTTCGAGACGGCTCAGGACTCCGCCGGCGGTGGCTTCAACACTCCGGGTTACAGCAACCCAGAGTTCGATGCCCTCGCCACGCAGTTCAACACGGCGAAGACCCTCGAAGAGGCCCGCGACATCATCTTCGCGGCCGACGCGATCCTCGCCGAGGACCTGCCGTACGTGGTGCTCTTCACCACACCCATCATCGAGGCGTACAGGAACACCATCGAGTTCCCGTTCACCACGACGCTGGACGGCATCCAGAACTGGGGTGGTCTCCAGTCCGCCACTCGGGCGGCTGGCTGATCTCGGTCTGAGACCGAACGGAAGGGGCCGGGGCCTTCGGGCCCCGGCCCCTTCCTACTGTCAGGGACCGTCTTCTGTTCCTCCGGTGTTGTCCGACGGCGCACGGCGCCGCGTGCGGAGACACGAAGGACTGGGCGTCGGGTCACGGGATCGTTCGAGGGGGCTATGATGCCGCCTCGACAGCGGGCATAGAGGCGTGAGTCCTGCTCGCTGGTGTCAGGAAGAGGAGGACGTATGGCTCGCTATTTCACGCGCCGTCTGGTTCAGATGGTCGTGTTGTTCCTGGTGTTCCTGACCGTGACCTGGTTCCTGCTGTTCGCCCTCCCCGGAGACATCGTCCAGCAGAAGTTTGCGACCAACCCCAACATCCCCCCCGAGGCGAAGCAGATCGCCATCGAGCGGCTGGGTCTGGACAAGCCGGTGCTGATCCAGTTCCGCGACTACGTCGTCAACTTCTTCCAGGGCAACTTCGGGGTCTCGTTCAACGAGTACCCGCGACCGGTCACCGACATCATCGCCGAACGTCTTCCCCGCACCATCGTGCTCTTCCTCACGGCACTGGTCACCTACTACTGGGCGGGCTTCATCGCCGGAAAGTACCTCGCGTGGCGTCGTGGCAAGCGAGGCGAGATGGCGATCACGGTGGGCGGAGTCGGGCTCTACACCGTCTTCTACCCGTGGTTCGCCCTGGTGATGATCTGGTTCTTCGCCGCCGAATTGGGCTGGCTGCCCATCTCGAAGTTCCTCGACCCCGACCAGTGGCGTAACGCGCCGTTCAGCTCCAACGAGGTCTTCGTCCGACTGTTCTGGACGATCCTCATCGCGTCGATCGTCGTGTTCGCAATGCAATTCTGGTCTGGACGGGTTCGCGACCACCGGACGCAGATGTTGATCAAATGGGGCGGATCCGCATTGGGAATCCTCGGCTTCGTCCTCTACTGGCGGGTCGTTCCCACGGGCATCGAAATGCGCGGATACGCCGCGGATCTCGCCGAACACCTGATCCTGCCCGTCGGCGTCCTGACCCTGGTCAACTTCGCCGGGATCATGCTGCTGACCCGCAGCTCGATGCTCGAGACGATGCGGGAGGACTTCATCCTCACCGCCCGGGCGAAGGGCCTCGCAGAACGCGATGTGCGGGACCGCCACGCAGCTCGCACGGCTCTCCTGCCCGTCACGACCTCGCTCGTGCTGGCGGTGGCCACGGTCATCGACGGCGGCATCATCACCGAGCAGGTGTTCTCGTGGCCCGGCATGGGCAACATCCTCATCACATCGGTCACCAGCGAAGACATCCCGCTTGCGGTCGCCTCCTTCTCGTTCATCGGCGTGATGGCCCTGGTGGGCCACTTCGTGGTGGACATGCTGTACGGTGTGCTCGATCCGCGGATCCGGGTATCGGGTCAGGGCTAGGAGACGACGAGTTGACGGATCTCGCAACCCCCCCTCCGGGAATCGAAGACACCGCGGTCGACGAGAAGCTGCTGCGCACCGACTCGCTGTGGCGGATCCGGTGGGCGCTGTTCCGCCGCAGTCTCGGTTCGAACTTCCGGCTGTTTCGTTCCAACAGGATCGGCATGTTCGGTCTCGCCATCATCGTGTTCTGGGCATTGATGGCCATCCTTCCCACCATCTTCTTCGCCACCGGTCTGTGGAGTACGAGCGTCTACAACCCGGTGACCGGCCTGGAGCTGGATCCGCCGACCCGGAGCTACACGGTGGTGAACGAAATCACCGACCCCGAGACAGAGATCGACTTCAAGCGGGTCCTCCTCGACAGCAACATCCCCAACGACGTGGCGGTCGGATCGGTCGTCGAAGTGAAGCAGCAGCCGGCGGGCCCGGATGGACGGCACTGGCTGGGTACCGATCCGCTCGGTCGCGACGTCATGTCCCAGCTGATGCACGGCGCCCGGGCGGCGTTCGGGCTGGGAATCATCGCCGCCGTCGTGACGGTGATCATCGCCACCACCGTCGGATCTATCGCCGCCTATTTCGGCGGTGCGGTCGACGGCTTCTTCATGCGGCTGGCGGACCTGTTGGTCATGATCCCGTTCCTGGCGATTCTCATCGTGCTCGGTGCGGTCTTCACCTTCCAGCTGTGGCACCTGGCCCTGCTGATCGGCATCCTCTCCGGATTCGGCGGCGTTGCCATCGTCCTCAAGTCGCAGGCCCTCGCCGTGAAGGTGAAGCCGTTCGTGGATGCCGCGAGGGTCGCAGGTGGGAGCAACGCCCACATCATCTTCAGTCATCTCATCCCCAATGTGATGCCTCTGAGCTTTCTCTACATGATGTTCACGGTCACCGCAGCCATCCAGGGAGAGGCGACGCTGTCGTTCCTGGGGCTGCTCAACGTGGACACCTCCTGGGGGCTGATGATCAACCTGGCCAATGTGCAGGGGTATCTGCTCCAGGGCACCACCTACTGGTGGCTCGTCTTCCCGGCCGGGCTGGCGGTCACCCTCATGGCAGCCGCCTTCTTCCTGGTGGGGCGCGCCATGGACGAGGTCATCAATCCCCGCCTGAGGAGACGTTGAGCCACATGAATGCACTGACCCAACTCCTGAGGCGAGTCCGATGAGCCGGCCCCTCCTCGAAGTCGATCGCCTCGTGATGCGCTATGGCACGAGCAAGGGCTGGGTCTCGGCGGTCGAGGACGTCAGCTTCACGCTGCACGAGGGTGAAGCGCTCGGCCTGGTGGGCGAGTCCGGCTGTGGCAAGACGTCGGTCGCCATGGCGCTGCTCCGGCTGCAGGCCGACAACGCCGAGTTCAAGGGCGGTGAGATCCGCCTCGACGGCACGGATCTGTTGGGACTGTCGGAAGAGCAAATGCGCGCACGGCGCTGGAACGACATCTCGATGGTGTTCCAGGGGGCGATGAACGCCTGGAACCCCGTGTACAAGGTGGGCGACCAGATCCGTGAGGCGATGGACCTTCATTTCCGCCCGCGCCTGTCGGAGGCGGAGGCGCAGGATCGCATCGACCGCCTGTTCACCATGGTGGGACTCAATCCGGCCATGGCCGGCCGCTATCCGCATGAGTTCTCCGGCGGGATGCGCCAGCGCGCCATCATCGCGATGGCTCTGTCGTGTGACCCGAAGGTGATCATCGCAGACGAGCCGACGACCGCCCTCGACGTGATCGTCCAGGATCAGATCCTTCTCGAGCTGAAGAAGATCCAGCGTGATCTCGGAATGTCGATCATCTACATCTCCCACGACATCGCGGTGATCGCCGAGGTCACAGACACCATCGGCGTCATGTACGCGGGCAAGATCGTCGAGTACGGAGCCACGGCGGAGGTCTTTCATCGGCCGAGACATCCCTATGCGTTCCTGCTGCTGTCTTCCACGCCCTCGGTCACCGGTCCACGGCGCAAGCTCGCACCGCTCGAAGGCGAGCCGCCCGACTTGCTGAACCCGCCCAGCGGATGCCGGTTCCACCCGCGATGCCCCTGGGCCACAGACCAGTGTGCCAGCGAGGAGCCGACCCCCACAGATGTCGGTGGTGGGCACCTGGTGGCGTGCTGGAACTGGCAGGAGGTTCCGGAGATCGGGGAGCTGATCAAATGACACAGCCACTCGTCAAAGTCGATGATCTGGCCAAACTGTTTCCCGTCTCGCGGGGCATGTTCCGCAAGCCGGTCGACTTCATCCACGCGGTCGACGGAATCAGTTTCGAGATCCAACCGGGTGAGAGCCTCGGTCTGGTGGGAGAGTCCGGGTGCGGCAAGAGCACTACCGGACGCATGCTCGTCAAGCTGATGGAAACCACCGCCGGACAGATCCTGATGGCGGACAAGGATGACGCCGACTCGCTGATCGACGTCGCTCACATCCAAAGGGACCAGATGCAGGCGTACCGGCGCCGCGTGCAGATGATCTTCCAGGATCCATACGAGTCGATGAACCCACGCCGGACGGTGTTCGAGACCGTCTCGGAACCCCTCGCGGTGCAAAACATCGGAAGCCTCACCGAGCGAGAAGAGCGGGTCTCCGAGATGCTCCGGCTGGTGGGGCTCACCCCGCCCGAGAGCTTCCTGTTCCGGTATCCACACGAACTCTCGGGCGGACAGCGTCAGCGGGTGGCGATTGCCAGGGCGCTGGTCCTCGATCCGTCGTTCGTGGTGGCTGACGAGCCGACTTCGATGCTCGATGTCAGCATCCGTATCTCGATCATGGATCTGATGCTGAAGCTGGCCGACGAGATGGACGTCTCCTATCTCTACATCACCCACGACCTGGCCGTTGCCCGCTACATGTGTGACCGGATCGCCGTGATGTATCTCGGCAAGATCGTCGAACTCGGCGAGACCGAGGACGTCCTGGCCAGCCCCCGGCATCCTTACACGAAGGCGCTGCTCTCCGCCGTTCCCGTGCCCGACCCCACGTACAAGAAGCCAGAGGTCGAGATCAAGGGCGGCATCACCAAGGCGATCAACCCGCCTCCACAGTGCCGGTTCATCGAGCGCTGCCCGTGGGCGACAAACGTCTGTCACACCGAGGATCACCCCCCACTCGAGGACAAGGGCGGAAGCCACTTCGTGGCGTGCCACCTGGTCGAGAAGGGCGTCTGACGCCCTTCTCGGAGCGTTCAGCACCGAGCCGTCAGCGATCAGCCGAACTTCGGTGGCTCTCGGCCGAACAGACCGATGCTGGATCATCGGATCAGAGTCAATCACCGCTGCGGTAGACGAGTGAAGAGGCGAGGACGCGGGTTGGTGCCGGTCGCGGTCGGGCGTCGATGGCCGCCGATCGCCTACTCTCTTTCCATGTTCCGTGATGCGCTGACGATCCCCAACGCCGTCTCATTCGTTCGGTTGCTCGCGGTGCCGTACTTCTGGTGGGTTCTGGTCGGGCAGGATCGGGTGGGCCTGGCAGCGGCGCTGATCTTCGTGATCGGCTCGACCGACTGGGTGGACGGATACCTGGCCCGCCGGCTCGATCAAGTGTCGGAGGTGGGCAAGATCCTCGATCCGCTCGCCGATCGGCTCATGATCGTCTCTGCCCTGGTCGGTGGTCTGGTGGCGGGGGTCATCCCCGGCGTCATCGGCGGGCCACTCCTGGCGAGAGAGGCACTCGTCGCCGCAGGGGCGGTCTACATGGGAACGCGGGGGGCCAGGCAGGTCGAGGTGCGGTATCTGGGCAAACTCGCCACGTTTCTCCTCTACGGCGCCATCCCTTCCTTCTACCTCGACTCCGCCGGTTTCGTGCCATGGATGTTCGGCCCCGCTGCGTGGATCAGCGGAGCCGTCGGACTGTTCCTCTACTACTGGGTCGGTGTCGAGTACGTGAGGGATTCGAGGGCGGTTCTGGTGTCGCGGGCGTCTTGAAGTCGCCCGTGCCGGCCCGGTCGCCCGCGGCGTCTACGGGACGGTATCCTGACCGGCCATGAACATCCCCGACGACCTTCAGTACACGGCCGAGCACGAGTGGCTCAGACGACTCGACGACGGCACCCTTCGTCTCGGCATCACCGACTACGCCCAGGACCAACTCGGGGACATCGTGTATGTCGACCTCCCCGCCGTCGGGAGCGCGATCGAAGAGGGAGCCGTGGTCGCCGAGGTCGAATCGACCAAGTCGGTGGGAGAGGTGTACGCGCCGGTCGCAGGAACCGTGACCGCCACCAACCAGGCGGTGGCCGACAGCCCGGAACTGGTCAATCAGGACCCCTACGGCGGCGGCTGGCTGCTGGAACTTGCGCCGAGCACCGAGCCGGACGACCTATTGGACGCCGATCAATACCGGGGCCTGGTCGAGTAGGCGGTCATTCGAGCCGAGTACCATCACCCCCATGATGTGCCCGAGCTGTGGATCAGAGGTCTCGCCCGGGTCGTCGACCTGCGCGCAGTGCGGCGTCCATCTGGAGACCGACCCGACCGTGATGTTCGTGCCGGTTTCGGCCCAGCATCCCGCGTTGACGCGGGACGAGGCGGCCGACGTGGAAGGTTTCGCCGGCCATGCGCTGGTGGTGGAACGGGGCCCGCAGGCCGGAATGACGTATCTTCTGACGAGCGACTCGACCTCGGTCGGCCGCCACCCGGACTCCGACATCTTCCTCGACGACGTGACCGTGTCCCGTCACCACTGCCGCTTTCTGGCCGAAGGCGACGCGATCGTGGTCGAAGACTCGGGCTCCACCAACGGCACGTATGTGAACGGCTCGCGGGTCGATCGCGCGGCGCTGGCACCGGGCGATGAGGTGCTGATCGGACGGTTCCACCTGATCGTCGCTCATGGCGATGGCTGAATGGCGGTCTGACGCAGAGGGGGGCCGGGGGGCCGAGGAAGCCTTGTCGATCGGCGAAGCGATCGGGTTGCTCCGAGAGGAGTTCCCTGACGTCTCGGTATCCAAGCTCCGGTTCCTCGAATCGCAGGGTCTGCTCAGCCCGGCCCGTTCGGACGGGGGATACCGGCAGTTCGACCCCCACGATCTCGACCGGATCCGGTTCATCCTCCGCCAGCAGCGGGATCACTTTCTTCCGCTCAAGGTGATCAAGTCGAAGCTGACCCTCTGGGAGCGGGGCGAGGAGGCCGGCGGTGAGAAGTCGACCGTCGCCACCGGCCTGCTCGAACCCGACCAGGACCACCTGACCCGCAGCGAACTGACCCGGAGATCGGGACTGACCGACGGTCAGGTGGAGTCTCTCGTCGAACACGGGCTCATCGAACCGGAGGCCGGTGACCTCTTTCCAATCGCCTCCATGACCGTGGCCATCGAGGCTCGGGCGCTCTTCGGGCAGGGACTCGAGGCACGGCACCTCCGGGCGATCCGGCACGCGGCAGAACGCGAAGCCGATGTGCTGGCTCAGCTGACCGCCACCCTGCGGCGCGTGCGCAACTCCGAGGCGCGTGAGCAGGTGCGCAACCTCCTGGAGGCTGCCGGAGAGTCCATGATCGCGGTCCACCGGGCGATCCTGGTGTCGGAGCTGCGGAAGCTGATCGAGAGCTGATGAAACGCTCCGTGCTGGCCGTCATGACGGTCCTCGTGTTCTGGTCGAGCGCTCTCGGCGCCGAGGCGAGACCGCTGCTGCCGATCGAGAGACTGCCGATTCCGCCTCCGCCCGAGGTGACAGCAGGGAGCTGGGTGCTGTTCGACCAGAGCGTCGGCGTAGAGCTGGGCGTCCTCGGCGGCGACGACGAGCGTTCGATGGCGTCGACGACGAAGATCATGAGCGCCCTGGTGGCCTACGAGCTCGTGCAAGCGGGCCAGCGCACCATCGTCAGCACCCGGGCAGACCGTGTCGGTGAGGCGGAGCTCGGACTGGTGGCAGGCGAGTCGATCGAGCTCCGGCCGTTGATCGACGGACTGCTGATCCGCTCTGGAAACGACGCGGCCATCGCGGTCGCGGAGGCGATCGGGGGGAGCGTGGAAGGGTTCGTGGCATTGATGAACCAGCGTGCCGCGGACATGGCGCTTGCGCACACGAGCTTCGCCAATCCGCACGGCCTGGACCAGCCAGGCCACTACTCGAGCGCCCGCGACCTGCTGACGATGGCTGTGACCGCCATGGACGATCCCCGCTTCGCACAGGCAGTGGCAACCCGTCGGATTCGGCTTCCGGACGCGCCAGACGGCACCGAGCGGATTCTCGAGACCACCAATCGACTCCTCTTTGACTATCCGGGGGCGATCGGCGTCAAGACCGGCTACACCCTCTCCGCAGGCCTCGTACTGGTGGCCGCCGCGGAACGGGACGGAAGGCGGCTGTACGCGGTGGTGATGGGGTCCGAAGGAGAGGGCGGGCACTTCGAAGATGCCAGAAGGCTCCTCGACTACGGATTCGATCAGCTGCGCGTGGTGCCGGCCGTGACGCAGGGGGCCTCCTTCCGACTGGTCGACAGCGCGGAGGTCGATCAGATGACGGCACAGGCGGGCCTGGAGACGTTGATACACACGGCCGCCATGGCACGTACCGGTCTCCTGCCGGAGCCGCCTGCGGTGGAAACCCCCGAGGTGGTGGCTCTGAGCAGCCGACAGCTCCCCGACCTGGCCTCCGCGTTCGGGTGGTTGCTGGAGGGTCTCAGATGAGCAACGACGCTGTCGTGGAGGCGATCTCGGAACACGACCTGATGACTCGCATCGGAGAGTTGCGCGCTGCGATCTCCGACGACTACCAGGGCCGCCGCCCGGTGTTCGTCGGGGTCCTGTCGGGAGCCCTGTGGTTCCTGACAGACCTCGTCAGGGGGATGGCAGTCGCGCTGGAAGTCGACTTCCTGCTCCTCAATCGGTTCGGTGAGGGCGGGAGGATCCGAATTGCCATGGACACCGCGACTCCGTTGACGGGCCGGCACGTGATTCTGGTGGAGGACATCGTCGACACGGGCCTGTCTCTCACCGTGTTGCGCAGAATGCTCGAAGATCGTGACGTCGCCTCGCTGTCAGCAGTGGCGCTCGTCGACAAGACCACCAGACGGCTGGTGGACGTCCCCGTCGAATACCGGGGTTTCGAGGTGGGAGACGAGTATCTGGTGGGATACGGTCTGGACGACCGCGGCTACTTCCGCAACCTGCGTTCGCTCTGGGCTGTGCTCGACCTTCCGGCGTTCCGGGCCGACCGGGATCGCTTCGCCGCCGTGATGCGGGGCAGCTGATAACCTGACCGAATGGGTGTCGACGTTCCGATGGACATCACAGGAGTTCGGATGGAGCTGCCCTCGAACACGCCGATCATCCTGCTCAGGGAGCAAGGTGGAGAGCGATTCCTGCCCATCTGGATCGGACCCGTGGAGGCCATGGCGATCAGCGCCGCCATCGACGGAGTCGCTCCTCCCCGTCCTCAGACCCACGATCTCCTCACCTCCGTCATCGACGGCCTGGGTGCGGCGGTGAGCCGGGTCGTGGTCACCGAGCTGCGCGACAACGTGTTCTTCGCCGATCTGGTGCTGGAGGTCGACGGCCGTGAAGTGGTCGTGTCCGCCCGTCCTTCAGACGCCGTGGCACTGGCGGTGCGCACGGGCTCCCCGGTGTTCGCCAGGACCGATGTGCTGGACGAAGCAGGGATCGAGATTCGCGAAGAGGAGGAAGAGGCGGAGATCGAGCGCTTTCGTGAGGCGCTCGAGGACATGACCGTCGAGGACTTCCTCGGCGAAGACCTGGAGTGAACGTCACTTCGCGGCTACGCGCAGGTCTGGTCGGACTGCTGGTGCTTCTGGTCACCGGCACGGCCGGGTACGTGGTGATCGAGGATGCCTCGCCGATCGACGCGTTCTACATGGTGGCGATCACCATCACCACGGTCGGCTTCGGTGAGGTGTTCGAACTCTCCGGTGGGGGTCGCGCCTGGACCGTGTTGATCATGGTCTTCGGACTGGGTCTGTTCTTCTACACTGCCGGAGCGGGAATCGAGCAACTCTTCGTCTATGGAGCGTCGCGCCGTCGTGCGAGAGCGATCAGAGTGATCGAACAGATGTCCGACCACGTCATCCTGTGCGGATTCGGCCGGGTGGGTCGCGGTGTGCTGGAGAGTCTGCAGCGTCGCGACGTCGACGTGGTCGTCGTCGAGCGCGACATCGAGGCGGTGGAGCAGGCCGAGCTCGCCGGCGCGGTCGGGGTGCTGGGGGATGCCACCCACAACGAGGTCCTGCTCGAAGCGGGTATCCAGCGAGCGCGCGCCCTCGTGTCGTGTGTCACCGAGGACGCCAACAACCTCGTGATCGTGTTGTCCGCGCGTTCCATCCGCGACGACCTGCACATCGTGTCACGGGCCAGTGAGAGCGAGTGGGACGACAAGCTGCGCCTCGCCGGGGCCGATCGCGTGGTGACTCCCCAGAAGGTCGGCAGCGAACGGCTGGCGGCGATGGCGGTGGAGCGCAGCGTGGCCGAGATGTTCGACGTCGTGGTGGGGGGGCGGGCG
Organism: Acidimicrobiia bacterium; assembly: GCA_036525795.1. GTDB lineage: Bacteria > Actinomycetota > Acidimicrobiia > Spongiisociales > ZC4RG35 > DATCZS01. The sequence goes on from DATCZS010000063.1 coordinate 21,155, forward strand.
CTCGAGTTCGCCGTGGAAGAGCTGAAGGTCTCGGCGGACAGCCCCGTTGTCGGCTCCACCATCAGGGACTCTGCGATTCGTGAGCAGAGTGGGGCGCTGATTCTCGCAGTCGAGGATCAGCGGACCGGGACCATGCACGCCCCATCACCGGATCACCTGCTGCGCGGCCACGAGACGGTGATCGTGGTCGGGAGCCACGATCAGGTCGAGGCAGCGGCCCGCATCCTCGAAGGCTGAGTTTTCCACAGGTTGTTGACAACGCGCGAGCGAATTGGGTAGCTTGCCGCCGACTGTGGAATTACGATGCTGTAATCGTGGTCGGATCGCGGGTGGGGCGACCGATCTCGACGAGGCCGGGAGGTGAGTGTGACGATGTCGATACATGCCGAGCTCGACGGACGCGGCTACCGGGCGCCGCAGGTGTGCCGCTTGGTCGGGATCACCTATCGCCAGCTCGACTACTGGGCGAGGACCGACCTGCTTCGGCCCTCGCTCCAGGACGCGAGCGGATCGGGCTCGCAGCGTCTCTACTCGTTCACCGATCTCGTGCAGCTGAAGGTGGTCAAGCGCCTGCTCGACGCCGGCATGTCGCTCAAGCGCATCCGGTCGGCGGTGGAGATCCTCCGCAACCAGCTGGTGACAGACCAGCCGTTGGCAGACGTGACGCTGCTCTCCGACGGACAGACGATCTACGCCGCCCACTCCGCCGACGAGGTGGTCGACGTGTTCCGCCGCGGCCAGGGCGTGTTCGGAATCGCAGTGGGTCCCGTGCAGGAAGAGGTCGCCGGGGCACTGTTCACGCTCCCCGCCGGGGAATACGAGGAGACGGGCGCCGTTGCGTCAGGAGCGGTCGCGGAGGCTACCTGACAAAGCTCGCCACCACCGAGGACGACACGGTCTTCGCTCACAACAGTGAGCGTCAGTTCGCGTCGCTTCTCGACTTCTACGGGATCCCGTGGGCATACGAGCCGCGCAGCTTCCCGATCGCCTGGGATCGCCACGGGCAGCCTTCCCAGTTCTTCACCCCCGACTTCTACCTTCCCGACGACGATCTGTACATCGAGATCACCACGATGAGCCAGAAGCTCGTCACGAAGAAGAACCGCAAGGTGCGGCGGGTGAGAGAGCTCTACCCGGAGATCGACTGCAAGATCCTGTATCAGCGCGACTATCTCCACCTGGTCGTCAAGTACGGCCTCGAGCATCCCGACCACCTCGGCACCTCGATGCCCACCCGCATGCCTGGACCGCCCAAAGTCACCCGGCTGAACGACCGCGGGACTGCGGTGGCCGGCGACCAGACGTGAACTCGCCCCTCCACGAGGCTCACCGGCGGCTGGGAGCCCGGTTCGTGACATTCGGGGAGTGGGAGATGCCCGTGCAGTACACCTCCGTGCTCGAGGAGCACATGGCGGTGCGACAGCACGCGGGATGGTTCGACGTCTCCCACCTGGGCCGGTTCTCGGTCACCGGGACGGAGGCGACACCGGTGCTGCGGAGTCTCCTCACGAACGACGCCGCCACGCTCGAAGCCGGAAGGAGCCAGTACTCGCTGATGCTCGACGAGCGCGGCGGCATCCTCGACGATCTCATCGTGTGGAAGTGGGCGGACGACGAGTACTGGGTGCTGCCCAACGCCGCCAACCACGAGCTCGTCATGCGGGCATTCGCCGGGAGCGGGCGGGAGGTGACGGTGGAGGACCTGCGTCCGCCGACCGTTTCTGTGGCGATCCAGGGGCCTGAGGCGACCGACCGCATCGAACGGCTCCTGGGTTTCGCTCCCCGTCGGTTCCGAACCGCTCGGGGTGAGTTCGACGGAAGGCCGGCGTGGGCTGCGGGTACCGGGTATACCGGCGAGCGCGGGGGAGAGGTGGTCGTGCCCCTGGCATCTGCGCCCGCGCTGGTCGCAGGATTGGCGGAAGGGGAAGTGACACCTTGCGGGCTCGCAGCCCGCGACACGCTTCGACTCGAGGCGGGCCTACCGCTGTGGGGTCAGGACATGGACTCCTCCACGACACCACTCGAAGTGGGGCTCGAGTTCGCGGTGGACTTCGACCACGAATTCGTGGGAAGACCAGCCCTGGAAACCCAGCGGGATGAGGGAGTGCCCCGGCACCCGGTGGCGTTTCGCACCGAGGGTCGCAGGATCCCCCGCCACGACATGGCGCTGAGGGCGGGGACGTCCACGGGCAGCGTGACCAGCGGGAACTTCAGCCCGGTTCTGGGGTGTGGGATCGGGATGGGACTCATGCGCGGAGCTGCCGACGGCCCCCTCCAGCTCGAGCTCCGGGGCGAGTGGGTCGGCGTCGAGGAAGTCCGGCCTCCGTTCCACCGCACCGGCCTGGCCGGCTGAGCGGTCTGGCAGACTGGGCGGTCTGGCAGACTGGAGGAGAACGGGAGGGTGCAATGATCCACAGTGTGGCGACCCCCGGCATCACGGTCGGCGGAGTGCATGAGTTGCGGCGGACGTGGCAGCCCCACTCCGACCCGGCCGCAGAGGTCGTCCTCGTGCACGGACAGGCCGAGCACTCGGGGAGGTACGAGCACGTCGGGTCTCTGCTCGCCGAGGGTGGCCTGGCGGTACACGGGTTCGATCTGGTCGGCCACGGAGCCTCAGGCGGCCGGCGCGGCGACATCGACGACTGGTCGATATTCCTCGATCAGATTCAAGAACACGTGGAGAGGGCGCTCGGCACGGGTCGCCCCACGGTGCTCTTCGCCCACTCGTCGGGGCCGCTGATGTGTCTGGAGTACGTCCTGTCGGAACGCCCCGGCCCGGATCTGTGTGTCTTCAGCGCACCTGCCCTCCGTGTTGCGGACGACCTCAGGACGCGCCTTCTGCGGCCCATCGTTCCGCTGCTGGCGTCGCTCTTTCCGACGCTGGCGCTGCGGGCCCCGGTGCGACCGGATCAGCTCTCCCGGGACCCGTCGGTGGGGGAGGCATACGTGTCGGATCCGCTGATACACCGGCCCGTCACCTTCCGATACGCCCACGCGTATCTCGAGGCGCAGGACCGGGTCAGCGCACATCTCGCTGGACTCTCCGTTCCAACCCTGGTACTTCAGGGGGGCATGGACATGATCGTGCCGCCCGAGGTATCGGTCGAACTCGGCGAGCTTCCCGGTGTCGAGCGCAGGGTGTATCCGACGCTGCGCCACGAGGTCTACAACGAACCCGAGGGCCCAGAACTCGTCGCCGAGGTGCTTCGCTGGATCGAGGAGCGACTCGCGAATCCGGCGTGATCTAGGTATCCAGCCCCGAAGGTCGAACGGGCGGGAGGAGATCCAGGAGCCGGGCCCGCGTGTCAGCGTCGCAGAATGCAGCATCGACCGCCGTGCGGGTGACGACGTCCTCGTCGGTGGCAGTGAATCCGTGGTGGGTGCGAAGGAACTCGAACTCCTGGCTGAGAGACGTCCGGCTCATCAGTCGATTGTCCGTGTTGATCGTGACCGCGAAGCCCGCCCTGTGGAGCATCCCGACCGGGTGCTCCTCAGCCGGCCATCCTTTGGTGTGGAGATTCGAGGTCGGGCAGATCTCGAGCGGAATGCGCCGGGAGTGGACATCCTGGGCCACTTCGCCCAGGTCGACGATGTCGCCCCCCTCGACCCGGCAGTCGTCGATGATCTCGACCCCGTGACCGAGTCGTTCCGCTCCGCACACGCCCGCGGCGGAGCGGATGCTGTCGACTCCGGCCGCCTCTCCTGCGTGCACGGTGATGCGGAGACCGCCCTCCCGTGCCGCCTCGATCGCCTCGAGATGGGCTTCCGGCGGATAGCCGAACTCGGGACCCGCCAGGTCGAAGCCAACCACTCCTCGTTCTGCCCACCTCACCGCCATGACGGCCTCCTGGAGCGAGTCAGGGTCGTTGCGCATCGCGTCGACGATCACACCCCACATGACTCCGTGCCGTCTGCCGGCACGTTCGAGTCCCCGGAGGACCGCATCGAGGACGTCGTCGCCGGTGAGACCCCGCAAGGTGCAGAGTTTCGGGGCGAACCGGATCTCGGCATACGCCACGCCGTCAGCGGCGAGGTCTTCGATTGCCTCCTCGGCGACGCGCTCCAGGGCCGGTCGGGTCTGCATGACGCCGACGGTGTGCTCGAACGCCGCCAGATAGCGTTCGAGCGACCCGGACCGGCCTTGATCGAACCACTCCTCGAGACGCGCAGGCACAACCGGGAGACGGTGGCCGACGTCACCCGCCAGTTCGGCCACGGTCTGCGGCCGCAACCCGCCATCGAGGTGCTCGTGAAGCAGAATGCCGGGGAGCCGAAGCATGAGCAGTGAGCGTAGACCGTACGGGCGACGAGTCTGGAGAACGCGCCCCTGTGCGGATCTGGCAAGCTGAGGCGATGACACGGCCGAGACTTCCCTGCCTCCTGGTCGCCGGAGTCGGGATGGGCGACCCGAATTTCCACCAGACCGTCGTGCTCCTGCTGGAGTGGAACGACGAGGGGGCCTTCGGGTTGGTTCTCAACCGTCCGACCGACCTCGCGATCGACGAGCACCTGCCGGACGTTGCGCACCTCGCCGCCGACCCGAAGACCGTCCATGTCGGGGGGCCTGTTCAGACCGAAATCGCCATCGGGCTCGACGTGACGCCCGGGACGGCTCCCACGCTGGTCGACCTCGCGTCGCTCCTCGACGGGGTCCTCTCGGTGCGGGTCTTCGCCGGCTATGCGGGCTGGGGGGAGATGCAGCTCGACCAGGAGATCGCAGCCCAGGCGTGGCATGTCTCCCGGTGGATCGCCCCGGACCTGGAACCAGGATGCGGTCCTGCCCTGTGGCGAGCCGTCCTGCGCAGACAACGCGGCACCGTGGCGTTCGAATCCCTCTACCCGGATGACCTGGCGGCGAACTGAGAGCTCGTAGGATGAGCCGGTGTCGACGACCGTCCCCCGTCTCCGGTCAGCCGTGCGTGGCTCGTCTCCGGGGTTGCGGCTGGAACGATCGGCCTGGGACTCGGGACACGAGGTGGTGGTAGGGGTCGACGAGGTCGGCCGGGGAGCCTGGGCGGGCCCGCTCTCGGTGGGCGCAGTGGTGATTCCGAGGAACCGCAGGATCTACAAGGTGCGCGACTCGAAGATGCTCACCGAGGACGAGCGAGAGGCGATCTTCGATCGCATCACCGACTGGTGCGAGGCCTGGTCGGTGGGACACGTCACCCCGGCGGAGTGCGACGAGCTCGGGATGTCGGAGGCGCAGAGGCTGGCAGCCCGGCGGGCCATCGAAGGCCTCCGGGTCACGCCGGATCGGGTGCTGGTCGACGGCAAGTGGGATTTCGTCGGCGGAGGAATCTCTCACACCATGGTGCGGGGAGACCGCCATTCGCTCTCCATCGCCGCGGCCTCCATCGTGGCGAAGGTGGTGCGCGACAGGGAGATGCGGCGCCAGTCGGTGGCTCATCCCGCCTTCAACTTCGACGGCAACAAGGGCTACCCGTGTCCCGTCCACAAGGCGGCACTGCAGTGGCTGGGACCGTCGGTGCTCCATCGCCGCAGCTGGGCGTTCATGGACGGGCTCATCTGGAATGGGATCAGGCGCTACGAGCGCCCGGGAGCTCAGCCGGCGCTGCCGTTCGGGTGAGCGGTCTGCCGTCCGATCGTCGCCGGTGATGCGGCCGGACGCCGAGGCCGCGCTGTGGGACCTCTCGTGATTCCTCGGAGGAAGCCCCCCAAGGGTTCGTGCGGACATTGTCACCGGTCGGGGGATCACCTCGGTACCCTCCCCGGATGATCGACGGCGGCGGCAGGCTCTCATGGATATTCGGCCATGGCAGCCTGATGTTTCGACCACAGTTCCCATACGTGCGCCGCGACTCGGCGTCGGTCGACGGATGGGAACGTCGGTTCGGACAGCCGTCGGTGCGCAACTGGGGAACGCCCGGCGCCCCGGCTCCCACCAGCTCGCTCGTCCCGGGGGGATCGGTTGCAGGGATCGCGTTCGGGGTGGCTCCCGATCAGCGACGGCAGGTCCTCGACTCCGTCAGCCGCCGCGAGGCTCAGGACCCCATCGAGGTCACGCTCGAAGTCGGGGGAACGAGGGTCGGCGGCCTCACATGGCCGATGACGTCGGTGTGGGCACACCTCACCGCAGAGGAACTCGCAGTGGCGGCACTGGAGAACGTGGCGAGCGGGGGAGGGCCATCGGGCCATGCGCTCGACTACCTGAACGGCGTCGCCGATGTGCTGACGTCGATCCGGTCGATCGACGGGGTGACGGGCGGGTACCGAGCCGCCGTCGGCCGTCTGGTCGAGCCTCCGAACTGAGATCTGGCGGCGTCCCGACGTATGCTGGCGCCATGCGTGTCCTGGTCACGGGAGGTCTCGGCTTCATCGGCAGCCACACGGTCGTGGAGATGCTGGCAGACGGGCATGAGGTCGAGATCGTCGACGACCTGAGCAACGCCAAGGCGTCGGTCCTCGACCGGTTGGAGCAGCTCACCGGGGTGCGACCTCCATTCCACCGGCTCGACATCCGCGACGAGAGAGGCCTCGATGCGGTGATGGCGGGGCGCGGTTTCGAAGGCATCGTGCACTTCGCGGGCCTCAAGGCGGTGGGAGAGTCGGTTGACCGGCCCTTGCGGTACTACTCGGCCAACGTCGGAGGTTCGACCACCTTGCTGAGCGTGGCGCGACGCCACGGCGTTCGAACCGTCGTGTTCAGCTCTTCGTGCACCGTGTATGGCGCACCTGATCGCGTCCCGGTGAGCGAATCGCACCCGACCAGGGCTCCGTCCAATCCCTACGGCTGGTCGAAGCTCATGATCGAACAGATCCTCACCGATCTCCACCGGTCCGAGCCGGGATGGAACATGGCGCTCCTCCGGTACTTCAATCCGGTGGGAGCCCACGATTCGGGGGTCATCGGCGAGGATCCGAGAGACACCCCCAACAATCTGATGCCGTACCTGACCCAGGTGGCGGCTGAGCGGCTTCCCGAGCTGCACGTGTTCGGCGGTGACTACCCCACGAGGGACGGCACCGGGGTCCGCGACTACATCCACGTCGTTGACCTGGCCAGAGGCCACGTGGCGGCGATGGAGTACATGGCGGAACACCCGGGCCTTCACGTCTGGAACCTGGGGACGGGACGGGGCGCATCGGTGCTCGAGTTGGTCTCTGCATTCGAGCGGGCGACGGGAGTCCGCATCCCGTACAGGATCGTCGAGCGGCGCGCCGGCGACCTGGCAGAGACCTGGGCCGACCCCTCCAAGGCACAACGGGAGCTCGGGTGGTCCGCCGACCCCTCGCTCGATCGGATGTGTGCAGACGCCTGGAGATGGCAGCAACACGCCCTCGGGATGGACTGAGCCGCTCGCGCAGCATCGAGGCGTGCCGGCCGCAGCCGGCCCCGGTCAGACCGGCGTGCGCCACCGGTCCAGGGTCGAGCCGATCTCCGCCTCGCACCGGTCCAGTACCGCCAGGGAGTCACCCGGCTCTCGCTCGATGGGGGGTCCGACCCGCATCCGAACCTTCGTGCCGAACGGCACCGGGAACAGGCGGTGTTCGAGGAGCCTCCACGAGCCGTCGATGGTGACCGTGATCACCGGCAGGCGGTCGGCAGCGTCGAGCAGGGCCTTCGCTCCGGGGCGACGGAACTCACCGAGCGTGCCGTCGCGCGAACGGGTTCCTTCGGGGAAGATGACGGCGCTCACCCCGCGGTCCTGGGCATCCCTGGCCATGTCCCTGATGGCGCGGATGGCGTCTCTGCCTTTCGACCGGTCGATCACGGCATTGTGGCCGTGTCGCAGATTGAGCGAGACCGACGGAATCCAGCGACTCAGCTCTCGTTTCGCGACGTACTTGGGGAAGTTGGAGAACAGGTACCCGCCGATGATGGCGATGTCGAACAGGCTCTGGTGATTGGAGATCACGGCGTACGCCTGGCCAGGGCGAACACCCGGATCGCGCTCGACGACGATGCGGGTCCCGGCCAGCCAGAAGATCGCCACCAGGCTGCGCTGGAGCGCCGCCATCACATACTCGAAACCCCTCAGGCTGAACGGCCGGACCAGTCTGCCCGCGATGTCGAATATCAGAAGGCACAGGCCGAACCCGATCAGCACCGGAATCGTCACGAGCCACGAGAGAGCGCGCTGCACGATCAGATGCTACGCCGCAGTGTGTGCGACGCGAACCATGGCGCCTGCGACGGCCGGGCGAGGAGTGCGCACGTCACGGTTCCGTGTCGACGGCCGGGGCGTGCCGTCGAGCTCGGAGCCGCGAACGCAGCGGGGACGGAAGAGATCTCCGCGTCCCCGCTGCGACCGGTTTCGGTGATCGGCGACACACCCCGAACGACCGCGGGAGTTCAGCCTTCGACGATGACCTTCGCCCGCATCCACGGATGGGGGATGCAGTAGTACTCGTACTCTCCAGCCTCCGTGAAGGTGTACGACCAGGTCTCGCCCTCGGCGTAGTAGCCGGAGTCGAAGCTCCCGTCCACCGCCGTGACCGTGTGCATGGTGGTGTCCTCGTTCGTCCACGTCACCGTCGTTCCGACCGGGACGGTCAGGACGTTGACCGAGAAGTCCGCCGGGCTCTCGCTCTCGGCGAACTCGTCGGGGACGCCCATGTCCTGAAAGGTCCCTGAGCCGGCGACGATCGCCACGGCGACGGCATCCGACGGGGCGGCTCCCTCGCCTTCGGTCGGCTGGGCACCGGCGCCTGCGGTCACCTCTTCGAAGATCTCGGGATTCGGCTCACCTTCCACGACGATCTGTCCGATCGCGCCCTTGTCGAACGTCCTGCTCAACGCATGGTCGACCAGGATGATCGTGCTGGGCACCTGACCGACGAGTTCCGCCACCACGGCTCCGCCGGCCGGCACCAGCGTCGTCTGTGAGCCGAGGATCGGTGGGCTCAGCGTTGCCGCCTCCTGATATACGACGTCCCAGTGGGAGCCGATCGGGTGGAAGTTGGAGTCGAGATTCAGGCCGGCATTCACGAAGTAGATGCGGGCGCGCTCGCCGACCGCCATGGTCAGGGCATTGTCGCCGGTGAGCGCCCCACGCGCTCCGTTGAAGACGACGAAGGTCGGCTCTTCGTTCGTGATCGCCGCCCTGTCGGTGCCGACCAGGCCAGGCTCGTCGGCGTCGGTGTAGTACTCGGACTGAACGATGTACCACTCGTGGTCGACCTCAGGGAGCGGCTCGGCGGGATCGACCAGGATGCCGCCGTACATGCCGTGGCTGATGTGGAGCGGGACGTCGCCGTAGGCGCAGTGGTACATGTACAGCCCCGGGTAGAGCAGTCGTGCCTCGATGGTGCGGGTTTCGCCCGGAGCGACAACCGTGTTGGCGGCACCGCCGCCCTGTCCGGTCACGGCATGGAAGTCCACGTTGTGCGGGTGGGTGTTGGTTTCCGGGTTCGTGACCGTGAAGCGCAGCACATCACCGACGCGGCCGCGGATCATCGGTCCGGGAGCGCCGATGCTCACCTCCTGGCCATCGCCGACCAGACGGTAGCCCCATGTCTCGTATTCGACGCCGGTGGCGGGATCGATCTCCACAACGTTCTCGACGACCTCGAAGTGGACCTCGATGATCGCCTGTGACGTCCGCCCCGACGGGGCCGGCACGTCGGGCGCGTACGAGACGTTGACCTCGCCGGCCGGAACGAGTGGCAGCTCGGCTTTGGGCGTGAGCTCCGGGAGCACCGCCGCACGTTCGATCGCCGGCTGCTGCACATCGCCTGAAGCCGAGTCGACCGGAGTCTGGCTCTGGGTCGTGACCGTCGATACAACGGCGCCGGCACCGGCCCCCGTGCCGCTGTCCTCCGGTATCAGCATCACCGCGCCGACCGCGATGGCGATGGAAGTGACGCCGAGGATGAGGGCGATCAAGCCTGCTGTCGCGACGATGGGGTGATAGTGGGTCGGGAGAAGCGAGCCGAGACCCGACCTGGTCACGCCCGACTCCACTCGATCCTTGAACTGCGTCATGAAGCCTTCCTTTCGAACGTGGTCTCCGCCGACACTGCCTGCAGTCGTTCCTTCAACTCGGTCCTGGCGCTGAGCCAGGCCTCGTGCACCGCGCAACTCTCGGTACCCGGACAGGGTCCGTCCCTCAGGACACACTCACCGGTCTCTGTCGGCCCCTCGACGGTCTCGACGACCTCGAGGAGTGACACATCCGCCAGTGACACGGCCAGCCGGTACCCCCCACCAGGGCCGGGCTGGGACTCCACCCAACCCGCCTTGACCAGCGGCCCGAGCACCTGGGGGAGGAAAGGGCTCGTGGTGCCGATCCTGTCGGCCAGTACCCCTCCGGCGAGTTGTCCTTGTTCGTGGAGCAACTCACGGAGGGCTCGCATTGCGAGGTATGTACGACGGGAGAATCGGAAATTCATAAACTACATACTAAGGAACTAAGGATTACCCGTCAAGAATCGAATCGCCGACGCGGACGCGGCCGGGCGATCAGGCCTACGGGAGGTGTCCGGGTGGGCCGGGCGGCGCGATCGCGTCGGTCGCAAGCAGGTCCTGGTAGGTCTCTCGTCTGAGTACCACTCTGGCGCGCCCGTCTGCCACGAACACGACAGCCGGTCTCAACACCTTGTTGTAGTTCGAACCCATGGAGTGTCCATACGCTCCCGTCACCGGAGTGGCGAGGACATCACCGACGCGAATGTCCTCGGGCACCGCGCCGGCGGGGACGAGGACGTCTCCCGATTCACAGTGCTTCCCGACGACCCGCACCGTGCGGGGCCGGGGAGCCTCGACCGCCCGGGGGAGAAAGGTCTCGTAGCCCGAGCCGTACAACACGGGTCGCGGATTGTCGCTCATGCCGCCGTCGACTGCCACGTAGGTGCGGATCCCGGGAATCTCCTTGATCGCACCCACCGTGTAGAGCGTGACGGCCGCCGCAGCAACGATGGCACGCCCCGGCTCGACCGACAGCCTGGCCTCGAGACCGTGGCGAGCCATCTCTCCTCGAAGGACCTCGGCCCATTCGGTGATGGTCGGTGCGGATTCGCCCTCGACGTACGCCACCCCCAGACCGCCACCGATACAGAGTTCCTCCAGGTGATGCGGTGCGGCGAACGTCGCCAGGACACCGAGCGCGTCTGCGTAGCTCTGCGCCCGAAACACCTGGGAACCGATGTGGGCATGAATCCCCCGAAGGCGCATCCGGTTGGAGGTAGAGACCCGCCTGATGGCTTCTGCCGCCGCACCCGTGGACACGGTGAATCCGAACTTGGAGTCGTCCTGGCCGGTCGCGACGTACTCGTGCGTGTGGGCCTCCACTCCGGGCGTCACCCTCACGAGCACGTCAGGAGCGGGGGCGCCGTCGCCGACGATGCCCTCGATACGGTCGATGTCCTCGAATCCGTCGAGGACCACCCGTCCCACTCCGGCCTCGAGTGCCATGACGAGTTCGGCCCGCGACTTGTTGTTGCCGTGCATCACCAGTTGCGAGGCGGGAACCCCGGCCGCAAGAGCGACGTACAGTTCGCCACCGGTCGCCACGTCGATCCGCATGCCTTCCTCGTGAACGAGCCTGGCCATCGCCGCGCACAGGAAGGCCTTCGAGGCGTACACGGCCCCGTCGCCAAAGGCGGAAACCGCCTCTCTGGCTCGCAGGCGCAGGTGGTGCTCGTCGTACACGAACAGCGGCGTGCCGAATTCGGACGCGAGTTCGACCAGGTTGCAGCCGCCGACCGTGAGACGCCCGTGGTCGTCTGCGCGTGCAGTTGCGGGGAGAAGCGAGAACGGAAGGGCGGACATGTCCGCCGGTGATCCTATCGCTCGGTGTCTGCGGCGTCAGGGCGGCTCCTCCACAGGAACCACCAGCCGACACCATGGAGGCCCACTCCAGCGAGAAGGAACACGGTGACGACCCACTGACCGAGGGCCGCTGCCGCCACGGCCGCCACCACCGCCGATGCCACGAGTGCGACTCGCACTCCGTTGAGAGGTCCGAACACGCCACACAGTCTACGAAGCCCCGGACGCGACGAACAGCCGGTCCGGCGGCACCCGGGAAGGTTCGACGTCCCAGGTACGCTGAACGTGATGAATGGTGATGGATTGCTCGTCGTCCTGCTGGTGTTCGTCTTCCTGTTCGCCGTGGTGGTCGCCGCAGCGGAGACGGCCCTCCTGAGGATGACCCCGGTCAGGGCGCGCACGCTGGCCGAGATTCAGCCGCGACGGTCCGAACGTCTCGTGTCTCTGCTCGACCGTCTCCCCACGGTGCTGAACGCGATCCTGCTCGCAGCGCTGCTTCTCCAGATCGGGTCCGCGACGATCGTCGGAGCGCTGGCCCAGCGGCGGTTCGGCACGCTCGGCGTGACCCTCGCTTCGGTGCTCCTGACGGTGATCCTCTTCGTCTATGCAGAGGCGATTCCCAAGACCTATGCGGTCGTCCACTCCGACTCCGTGGCGCTGCGGCTGTCGGGGATGATCTCGGCGATCGAGTGGCTCCTGCGGCCCTTCGTGGGGGTCCTGGTGTGGTTCGCGGACCTCCAGATGCCCGGAAAGGGGATCACCACGTCGCCCACCGTCACAGAAGCGGAATTGCGCCTGCTCGCCGGCCACGCCGTGACGGAAGGGGAGATCACCCACCACGACCGGACGCTCATCGACCGGGCGTTTCGCTTCGGCGACCGCCATTGCGATGACGTCATGGTGCCGCGTCCGGAGATCGTCGCCGTCGAGGCGGAGACCCCTGTCTCCGCCGCTCTTTCCATCGCCCTCGAGCACGGACACCGTCGCCTGCCGGTGTACGAGGGGTCGCTGGATCACATCGTCGGTATGGTCCAGATTCGCGACCTCGTGTCCGCCGCGGCCGACCGCCCTGATCTGGCCGTCCGCCTCCTCGCCGAGCCCACGCTCGTCGTGCCGGAGACCAAGCGCATCGTGTCGCTGCTTTCCGAGATGCAGTCTGCCGGCCGGCATCTCGCTGTCGTCGTCGACGAGTACGGCGGCACGGCCGGCCTCGTCACTGTCGAGGACATCGCCGAAGAGCTCCTCGGATCCATCTCCGAGGACGCCCCGGCGACACCTGTCGTGGAGGTCGAACCCGGACACTGGTCGGTGGATGGTCTCGTGCCGGTCGAAGATCTGGATGACTTGCTTGGCATCGAGCTGCCGGAAGGCGACTGGAACACGGTGGCGGGGTTGGTGATGGGGTTGACGGGGAGCGTGCCCCGGGTGGGGGATGAGGTCTCCGTCGAAGGGGTGGTCCTCCGGGTGCGGAGCACCAGAGGACGCCGCATCAACCGGGTGGACGTAGAAATCAGGCGGTGACGCCTCAGAATCTCAGCAACGCCCCAACCCCGGCCTCATACGCCGGCCGATCGTCGATCCACACCCGCCCGCCGTTGCGGTGAACGGCGGCGGCCACCTCGTCGAAGACGAGGCCGTTGCCCGCACGATCCAGTGGCAGAAACACCGCCTCGACCCGCCCCTCCTCTGCAGCGTGGAACACCGCCCGCGGCTCGGTCAAGGACCTGCGGCCTCCGGCAGCGAGTGCCGATCGATCCCGTGTCCTCGCAGGGTCGAGATCGTCGTGTCCGACCAACTCGTGGGTGAGCCGGGCGATCTCTGCCGGCGATGTGCGATCGTGGCTCCCGGGGACCGAACGGGACACCAGGTGGGGGAGATGGCTGATGTTTCGGTATCCCGCCACGATCTCCTCGACCCCGGCGAGGACCACGGGCAGATCGGAGATACCTCTGAAGTCCAGGAGCGTGCGGTCGATCTCGCGCAGGTATCGCTCCCGGAGATTGTCGATCGTGCGGACCCCCGGCTCGTGACCGTGGAAGACGTTGGCTCCACCACGGGCGGTGGCGTGGAACTGCAACGAGACTTCGATCTGGGTGTACTGAGCCACCTCGTCCAGCCCCTTGGGCATGCCGGACACCCGGCGTTCGACGGCACCGCTTCGGGAGACTTCGAACAGTCGGGCGGCGTTGTCGCTCACAGCCAGCACAAAGCAGCGCCGCTCGTTGACCGCTGCGAACACCTCGAGCAGACGGAAGACGAGGCCGACCGAAGTCGTCTCCTGTGGGGGCTCGGGGAGATCGACGATCAATTCGAGGCCGGGGGCCAGGAACATCCCGATACCCGGCTGGTGACGGTCTCGCCAGAAGCGCGGATCGCGCATGCGTTGTTCGAGGGCACCAACTTCCTCGGCGACACGCTCACCTCCGGTGAGCGTCGAGAGTTCGTCCCGTGCGAGCGCCAATGCATCTCTCGCCGCGATGCGGGTTCGGTCGATGTCGAGGCCGGTTGGATCAACCTGGAGCAGGATCGATGCCCGCGGACCGTGCTCTTGGCGCACAAGGCGGTCGACGATCTGGCTGAACTCCATCCCCGTGGCTCCTTTGTCCGCTCGTCTCCACCGTGCCGATCCGCCTGCGGCTCTTCCAGTGCCGAAGGTCGGGACCTACGCAGACGAAGAGGGCTGGAACTCCCGGAAGGCCTCGAAGGCCCGGGGGCCGTAGATCGATGCGGGTCCGCCGCACATGAGAAGAGCGACGCCGAGCATCTCGGCGAACTCCTCTTCGGTGGCTCCCTTGCGGGCTGCCGCCCTGGCGTGATAGGCGATACATCCGTCGCATCCCTCAGCCACGGCGATGGCGGTGGCGATGAGCTCCTTGAGGCGTCCGGAAATGGCACCGTCGGCAACGGCGTGGCTGTGGAGCGCGGCAAAGCCGGCCCACGTCTCGGGGATCGCCTCACGCAGGGCGCGGGTGGGCTCGCGAAGCTCGTCGATGATGTGCTGATGAGTCGCCATGATCGTGTACCTCCAGGAGACACTCTCGGCCGTGGCCCCGAGGCGCCGCCAGGGGATTTCGCACCTGCTCAGCGGGGGCGACGCCACCAGCGCCGGCGGGGCCGGGGGCCGGGCCGGTTCCGGTCCAGCTCGATGGCCGCCACCTGGAGCGCTTCGAACTCCAGATCGCGCGCAGCCACCTCGAGCAGGAGCGCGTCCCGCATCTCGGCGCCCTCGGCGTCAAGGAAATCGTCTTCCACTCTGGCGAGGACACCTCTGGCCAACTGGAGATCCAGACCGTCGAGGGCCCTTCGCGCCTCGTTCATCCGGCGGAGATTCGCCTCCATGCGCTGTTCCCGCCAGCGCACCGCCCGCTGCAGATGCAGCTGTGAGCGTTTCCGGGTGGAATCCGGGAGCCGGTCGAGCATGTCGGAGACCTCGGGGTCGGCCGCCATGTCCAGCAGCCGGCGATAGTCGTGTGCCCTGGCGAGGGCGACGATTCGTTCGTGAATCGCCTGGGCCGGTCCGGTGGCGTCAGGGCGGGGTGGCTCGTCCATCCCGGCGAGCCTATCCGCCGGCAGGCGGTAGGTCGGCGTTCCGGAGGCAGAGGTCGGCAAGAGACGAGCAAACCATGAGGTCCGGACGGACGCCTCTCGCCGGGGTGGGCGATCGCCGGTGGGGGAGTGGGGGAGCGGCCCGCCGCGGGCAGGAGCCGTGCGATGGGACATTCGGCCGGCCGGCGACATACCCTGAGTGCCATGCCCGACGGACGATCCTCGCGACGCGAACGTACCCGCCATGTGATCTTCGAACACGACACCCGGGGGGCGAAGACCTTCGACGTGGTGCTTCTGGTGTTGATCGTGTTCAGCGTGTTGCTGGTCATGTTCGAGAGTGTCGAGACCTACAGCACGCGCTATGAGACCCAACTTCTGGTTCTCGAGTGGGTTGTCACCGGACTGTTCACGATCGAGTACCTCGCCAGACTGGCGACGGTGGAGAGGAGGCTGAGGTACGCCCGAAGCTTCTTCGGGGTCATAGACCTGCTGGCGATTCTTCCGGTCTACGTCAGCCT
This sequence comes from Acidimicrobiia bacterium, assembly GCA_036525795.1. Taxonomy (GTDB): domain Bacteria; phylum Actinomycetota; class Acidimicrobiia; order Spongiisociales; family ZC4RG35; genus DATCZS01. The sequence continues at coordinate 36,953 of DATCZS010000063.1, forward strand.
CCTGTTCCCGGGAACCCAATCCCTGCTGGTAATCCGGTCGCTGCGGCTGCTCAGGGTCTTCCGGGTCTTCAAGATGGCCAGGTGGCTGAGCGAGGCGAACTACCTCATTCGGGCGGTGCGGGCCAGCTCCCGCAAGATCGCGGTGTTCCTGGCCGTGGTGGTGCTCATCAACCTCATCGTCGGATCCACCATGTACCTGATCGAGGGGCCCGAACGAGGGTTCGACTCCATGTTCCGCGGGGTCTACTGGTCGATCGTGACGATGAGCACCGTCGGATTCGGTGACATCGCTCCGAGCACGGCGATCGGACAGGTGCTCGCCGCCATCCTGATGATCACCGGCTACAGCATCATCGCCGTACCGACCGGAATCGTGTCCGCGGAGATGGCCGGAGGGAGCCGCACCCTCGAACGTGCCTGCCGGGAGTGCGGTTCATCGGTCCACTCCCATGCCGCGTCGTTCTGCGACGCCTGTGGGTCATCGCTCTACGCCGCCGGGCCGGAGGCGGGGAGAGCAGACCTCGAACGGGGCGGGGCGTGACGGGCAGTCTGACGGGCCGGCGTTTGGATCGACATCTGACTTGACATAACGATGATTATGGGCGCTTGCTCCACGACGTGAAGCCGGGTGGGATCGTGCCGGGGCGACGGTTTCCCGCCTCTGCCGTCGACGTTCCCGCTGGTCGGCCGGCTGTCTGCCCCTGCTGTGTCGCCAATCGCCGGATGCAATCGCCGGAGACCGGGCTCGGACCCCAACCTCGGACCCTGCGGACCCCAGCCTTGGACCCCGGCCTCGACCGCCCGATCACCGGCGACGGCCCGGCACCGGCGAGTTCGGCGTTCCGCGCGTCGCAGCGAACCGGTCCCGGTGTCGGGAGGGGCATGCCGTGGTCCCCTTCCTGGTGGGTCGTCCTTCGGCCCGTTAGGGTCACTGTGACGTTAACCGGGGTGATCGGGGCCGTGGACGGCGATTGGCTCGATCGATGTGAGGGCGACCCGGCGCGCCACCGCGACCACCGCTGCATGGACCTCGTCGAGCTCGCTGCCCGCGGCAAGGTCGGCCTCTGCATCCTGGAGGGCCGCCTCGAGCTGGTACAGCCGGTCTCGCATGCGCTGGAGGTCATCGCGTGCGATCAGAGCTTCTCCGGGAGCGAGACGGCGGCTCTCGGCCAGCCGGCGGGCCTCGTAGGCGCGTTGACGGTGACTCCTCCGGCAGTACCGGGGTGGGCGGCCTGGACCCCGGGCGGGTACGAACGCGGCGCCACACCACGCACAGCGTGTGACCCCCTCGGCTGTCGTCGGGCTCCCAGGTCGGCGCGGTTGCGTCACAGTGGCGAATCTAGTCGTCGGCCCGCCTGGGTTCGCGGCATGGGATCGATCGGATAGATTGCGGGGATGCCCCTCGTCGATGGTCTCGGTGGAGTGCTCCTGTACACCTCCGGGCCTGCGTTTGCCGCCATGCGGACGTTCTACATCGATGGTCTCGGCCTCACGCCGCGTTCGGATCGCCCCGGATTCGTCAACTTCGAAATGGGAGGCCAGCGGCTGACGGTGGCGGTCCACTCCGAGCTCTCGTGTCCCAATCAGGACCCGCTCCACGTGATGGTGAACCTCGTGACGTCGGACGCCGCCGCGGCATGGGAGGTACTGCTGTCCCACGGTGCGCGGGCTGTCAGACCGCCTTCGAGAGAGCCCTGGGGTGGACTGGTAGCCACGGTGGCCGACCCGGACGGAAACATCGTCCAGCTGCTCCAGCTCCCCTCCCCCGCCGTCGACGCCGGTGAATGAATCCGCTGTCGTATGCGTTCGAACGCATACGAGATGAGAGCGAGGATCACATGGCATCTGTCG
>DATCZS010000064.1:0-4862 GCA_036525795.1 Acidimicrobiia bacterium
CATTGCCCGCGACCACCACCACCGTGACCCCGACCACGATCGGGCCCGGTTCCACTACGACAACCGCTGCAGCCACCACCACCACCGACACGTCTCCGTCGGCCTCGACGCCTGACGGTCAGGCCGATCCGAATGATCAGACGGAGCACGCTCCGAACGTCGGCGAGCCGGCGGACCTGGGGAGCAGCGCGCCGGGCGGAACAGCGACCTCGACCACGACCACCATCCGGCGATCCCCCGGCACGACGCTCGCAGCGGGCACCGTCGAACGAGAGGGACTTCCCCTGTGGACGCGGTCACTCTGGGTGGGGCTGTTCGCACTCATCCCCATCGGCGTCCTGACCTGGACGGCCACCAGGCGACTGGACAGCTGACCTCGCCGGTTCGAATCACAACGCTCGATCCGACATCGACCGGGGGGAGAACGTTGTTGGGACAGCTCGGCCGGCCGAAACCGTGACGGTGCTCAGGTCGAACCGGTGCGTCTTCGCTTCTCTGTCACGTAGCCGACCGCGCCGCCGAGGACGGCCACCGCGGGAACCGTCCACGCTGCGCTCCAGCCGGCGATCAGGGTCAGCACAGCTCCGGTCAGCCCGCCGGCAACCACTCCGACGCGGATACCCGAGAAGACATCCCACGGGCTCGTCCCCGAAGGCAGCCGTGACGGCGAGGGCGCGCTCATGCCATCACCGTCCGCTGTCCGGTGGACCCCTGCCAGGGTCCCACGACCCTTGGCGCCGCCACCGGACTGCGTCCGGACGTCGTTGGGTTGCCTCGGCACCGTGCCGATCGGCCTCGGTACCTTCCGGGGGCCGCTCAGACGCGGAGGTAATCCCGCGCTGCGGACAGCGGCCCCTGGTAGGTGTTGGTGATCTGGATCGGCTTGTACCCCATCGCCACGTTTATGTCGAGCATCGGCTGGTTCGATCCTGCGTTGTAGGTATCGATCCGCTCGACCTTCGGCCAGTCGCGGAGGATCCGCTCGATCATCGCCGCCTTGAGGAGCCGACCGAGGCCCTTGTTCCGATGGGCAGGGTGGACGATCGTCTCCCACTGCCAGGCCTCGTCAGGCTGAAGCTGGTCGGTCTGGATGGTGGTGGAGCCGACGAAGGCGCCGGTGGGCCGGTGGACGACGATGTAGGTGATGAGATCATGGAACGAGGCGGCACTGCGCTGCTCCTGCTCCCGCCAGATCCTCGGCTCCAGGACTTCGTCTTCCAGCTCGAGACCCTCCAGGGGGGCGGTGTTCATCTGGAACTGCAGCTCGCAATAACCCTCGACCACATCGTCGGGAAAGGGCACCTGCAACTCGAGGAGTTCGTAGGCGGCGGCGCGTTCGGCCGCCCGGTCGATCCAGCGTCGCATCAGTGCCCTGTCGACATCGGCGACGACCAGGCGGCTGCGCTTCTCCCGGTATGCCGATGTGAGCCCTGCCCGCTCGCACAGCTGCGCCGCAGGATGGCCCTCCTTGACGTAGGTGGCGAACCGCCCTCGGCCGTTTTCGTCGAGTCGGTCGAACAGCGCCTTTGCCAGTCTGCGAGCGTGGCCGCTCCCCCGGTCTTCGGGTCGCACATAGATCCATCCGAACCCATCGTCGAGACTCTGTTCGAGATCGATCGACGCAACCGCCGACCCCACGATCTCCCCGTCGACCCGGAGCAGCCAGCGCGGAATCGAGTGGTCGCTCCGGATCTGCCGCCAGTCGGCGACCCTCCTCTCGAGGGTCGTGGGCGGGTCACCCGGGAGCATCTCGTCGCTCAGCGGGATGTAGTACTCGTGCATCTCCCGGAGAAGTTCCTCCGGAGCGGTGCGAGTGTCGACGTCTTCGATGTGAACGGCCATTTCCCTTCCGAGCGTAGGGTGTCGACGGGAGGAGGACGACGGAATTTCGGCCCCTCGGTCCGCCCTCGCATCCTGCGACTCCCGTTGGGTCGCTGTGTCGCCTACGGAACGGCGTGACGGGCCACGCTGTCGCCAGCGCATGGGCGCGCACAGTGAAGGAAGCCAGGAAGCTGGTGAGTCGTCGGTGCTCGGTTCTCGCGGAGGCGCGGTGCCACACAAGGTTCGGTAGGATCTGCGGAGGTCTATCGAAGGAAGCCGATGGTCGCGCTCGTGGACAAGGCGCGTGCTGCCGTTGCCCGGCATGATTGGTCTGGCGCACTCGAGCTGCTCGGGACCGAACCGGTGGATCTGACACCCGACGAGCTTGTTCTGCAGGCCGAAGCACTCTGGTGGGACGGTCGGCCCGAGGACGCCGAAGTGTCGTACGCACGGGCGTACGCCCGATTCGTGGAAGCGGGCCGCAGGGGTGATGCATCCGTGGTGGCGGCTGTGCTCGCCTACCTAGCGTCGCGACGCGACTCCATGGCCGTCGCCAACGGATGGCTGGCACGGCTCAATGAATTGCTCGAAGGCCTCCCCGAATCCCTGGGGCACGTGTGGAACCTCACTCTGCAGCAAGCGTTCGCTCTGTTCTCGGGAGACCTCGACCGCTCGATCGAGCTCTCCGAGCAGATCCAGCTAATGGCGCGCACGGTCAGGGCTCCGTCGCTGCGCGCGATCAGTCTCAGTTTCAAGGGCTACGCCCTCATCGAGAAGGGCGACTGGCGTGAAGGGCTCCGCCTCGTGGACGAGGCCACCGTCGTGGCCCTGTCGGAGGGTGGCGACCTGCGGGCAGCCGCCGACGTGTACTGCAACACCATCGCCGCTTGTCGCGATCTCGGCGACTACCGAAGGGCTTCGGAGTGGACGGAGGAAGCGGAACGGTGGATGCAGGCCAATTCCATCGGCGGCTATCCGGGCATCTGTCAGGTGCATCGAGCCGAACTGAAGCGATTGTGGGGTCACTGGAACGACGCCGAGAACGAGGCGCGTAAAGCGTGCCGCGAGCTGGAGAGATACCGCCTGACGGACGGCATCGGGTTCGCCCAGTATGAGATCGGCGAGGTGCGACGCCGCATGGGGGACCTCGACGGAGCAGAGCGCGTGTTTGCCGAGGCACTCGAGCACGGCTATGGCTGTCAGCCCGGCCTCTCCTTGCTCCTGCTGGATCAAGGGAATGTCGCCGAGGCCACCCGTTCGATCGATGAGGCGGTCGAACGGGCTGTCACGCGGAGCCAGGCGTCCGGTACGAAGGGCTACGTGCTGCGCAGCCGCCTCCTACCGGCCCAGGTACTCATCTCGCTGGCGGCCGGCGACGTCGAGAAGGCCGGAGCGGCCGTCGAGCAGCTGGAAGAGATGGCAACGGTGTTCGATGGGGCGGCCTGGGAGGCGGCTGCACTGGCGAGTCGCGCCGCGGTAGCGCTTCATAAAGAGGACCACCGGGGAGCTCAGGAGGCTGCCGACCGGGCATGGCGGTTGTGGTCTGAACTCGACATGCCGTACGAGGCCGCCTTGGCACGCGTCCTTCTCGGACGTGCGTTGGTGGCGTCCGGCCACGACAGCGCAGGCCTCCGCGAGTTGACGGCGGCCCGCGCCACCTTCGATCGGCTCGGCGCCCGGATCGAGGTGAAGAGGATCGACGGGTTGGCTGGCGGCGAAGGTACGGGCCGATCCGTGCCAGCGGAAGCCGTGGACCTTGTGTTCATGTTCACCGACATCGTGACGTCAACGGATCTCATCGGTGTGATCGGTGACACCGCCTGGCAGGACCTGCTCGAGTGGCACGACCGTGAACTGAGAAGGACGATCTCGTCGCACTCCGGCACCGAGGTTCGGCACACCGGCGACGGGTTCTTCGTGACATTCGCCGGGGCGCGAGAGGCCATCGACTGTGCCGTCACCATTCAGCGCCGTCTGGCCCGCCATCGCTCCGAGCATGGGTTTGCCCCTCGGGTGAGAATCGGCATCCATCGTGCGGCGGCGCTGCGCCACGGGAACGACTACGCGGGACAGGGGGTGCACGAGGCAGCACGGATCGGCTCGACAGCCCAGGCCGAGGAGATCGTCGTCTCCGAGATGGTGGTCGCGGAGGCAGGCCCTCTCCCCTACCCGCTGTCAGAGCCGTCTACCGTCGCCTTGAAGGGGATCTCGGAGCCGGCTGCGATCCGTCGAGTCGACTGGACCTGACACGTGCCACTCGCCCGGGATGGCGTCAGTCTTGTCGCATTCGCAGCTCGATGGCCTGTTCGAAGGTGAGGGCCTCGCCCTCTTCCCACAGCCGGTCGAAGGTCTCGTCGTCGATCTGGGCGCGGATCAACGCCACTAGCCGGTCGAATTCCGGCTTGTCTGCGGGTTGGGTCTTGGACCCGATCGCCGCCTGGCGGGCCGCACCCGCTGCCATCAGGCGCACCCCTCGCTCGGGATCGCCGTTGACGCCGATGATCCCCCCGGCCAACACGAGGCCTTCGGCCGTGATGAAGTCGTCTCCGATCTCCAGCGCCAGCGCGTACGACTCTCTGACCAGTGACTCGGCCTCGTCGGGTTCACCCAGGTTGAAGGCGACCATGCCCAGATTCGCCAGGAGCATCGTCTCGCGGAGCCGGTGGCCGGTCGCCCGGGTGATCGGGAGGGCCTCTTCGTACGCTTGCTTGGCCGCCGAGAAGTTGCCCTGCAACCGGTGGATCTCGCCCAATACGTTGAGGCCGTGGGCGACTTCACCCTGGTCGCCGATGGCACGGGCGAGCGCCAACCCCTCTTCGACGACGTCGAGATTCACATCAGAGGGGTCTGTCGTCACCAAGCCCAGACTGATCAGGATCTTGGCCACTGCCGAGTCGTCTCCCAATCTCCGGGCGATCTCGAGTGCCGCTTCAAACGAGCGTCTGGCCCGGACACCGTCTTCGAGGATGTGAGCGGTGAACCCGTCATGGATGTGGAGCTCGCGCCTCACCTGATCGGGGGCGCGGTCGACGAAGACGAGC
>DATCZS010000065.1:0-4406 GCA_036525795.1 Acidimicrobiia bacterium
CACGTGATCGCGTCGCCGGCCGCCAAGCGGGTGGCGAGAGAGCTGGGTGTCGACCTGGCCTCGGTACGCGGGTCCGGGCCGGGGGGACGGGTCACCGAGGACGACGTCAGGGCTGCAGCCACCCCGGCCGGCGAGACCATGGTGGGCCTGCGGGCGGCCATCGCCCGCAACATGCGGAAGAGCCATGCCGAGACGGCGCCGGTGACGCTGTTCTCGACGGCGACCCTCGGCGCTTCGAAACCCGACCGGCTCACGGCCCGGATCGTCAAGGCCGTGGCCGAGGTGCTGGCTTCGCACCCCCACCTCAACGGTCGAAGAAATGGAGACTCCTTCGAACCGGCCGACACCGCTCAGATCTCACTCGCCATCCAGACCTCTGCCGGCCTGGTTGCTCCTGTGGTTCGGAACGCGGCGAGCCGGTCCATCGAGGACGTCGCTGCCGACATCGCCTCGCTGGCAGAGCGAGCGGAAGCCAGGGGTCTGACGGCAGACGACTTCGAAGGCGGAACGTTCTCGGTCTCGAATCTCGGGTCGTACGGAATCGACGGGTTCACCCCGATCATCAACCTTCCGCAGGTGGCGATCCTCGGGGTGGGAGCTGCCCGGGCAGTGCCCACGGTTGCCGACGACGGCAGCGTCTCCGTGGGCTACCAGTTGGCGCTGTCGCTCACCTTCGACCACGCATTCGTCGATGGAGCCCCCGCCGCCGAGTTTCTGAGCCAGGTGGTGAACGCCCTGCGCGCCTGAGCTCCCCCGTCCTGGGGCTCACACCCCGGCGCGACTGACCTGCCGGTCGGTGACCGGCAGGTCAGCGGCGATCGTCTCTTCCGCCGGCCCGGCCCGGACGACCCCGATCAGCACCGCCACCAGCGAAGCCAGGCCCGTGCTCACGCCGGCGAGCGGCAACAGCTGCGAACCGGTATTCCCCGGGCGAGGCTGGGCGAACACGAAGAAGGTGTCGATGGCGGGCACCATCACCACGAGCGCCACTCCGGCAACGGCGATCGACCAGGCAAGGCGCTGCGCCGCCACCGTTCGCGCGTCCGGGCCGGCCGCCAGGTAGGCCGCCGCCACCAGCGACGGCCAGACGAAGAGATAGCTCATTCCGGGGACGGTGAGCGCCAGCGCCAGCCCACACGCCCACCACGTCAGCACGATCCCCACGCCCAGCCCTGCCCTGGCCGTCCCCTCGAACCTGCGCCGCAGCCAGACAACCGCCAACCCGACCGCCGCCAGGATTCCCGCCAGGCCGATGTAGCTGTGGACCAGTCCGGGAGCGGGCCAGACCGCCGCGAACCCCATCCAGGCGAGCGAGCCGAAGACGACCGCGGCCGGCATGACGACGAGGGTCAACGCCACCCCCTTCGCCGTCGCCCGGATCGAGAGCCCCCCGTCCCGGCGACGGAACGCAGCGACTGCCAGAACGAGCCCGCCGAGTACGACTGCTGCGAGCGAGATCGTCTGCGAATACCGGATCACCACGTTGGGCCCAATCGTGAAGTAGACCGCCTGAGACGGTTCGGGAAGGCCGGTCAGATCAGCCTCTCCCAGGTGCCGCATCAGCGCCAGGGTGCTGACGCCGTGGTGGAACAGGCTGCGGGGACTCACTCGATCGGGCGAGTCCTGCGGTGTGTGGTAGATCGGCGAATCGTGCAGGTAGGCCAGTTCGAGCCCGTTCGTCCCCCGCTCCCGGAACACGGTGAAGTCGGTCTTCGGTCCGGGGATCAGCCGTTCCACCGACGTGAGGTACGAGAAGGCCACCGGGTGGGGCGACGCGGCATAGGCATCGACCAGCCAACCCTCCGGTCCGCCCGTGGCCGTCACCATCGAGGGACCTGCCCCGCCGAGCGCCTCCAGATTGACGATGACGTCGATCTCCGAGGCCCACGGGTGGTCGTCGAGGAAACCGTTCGAGCCGTAGCGCGGCGCCGGCTCCTCGCCATCGGTGAAGAGCAACATCACGTCATTGCGGGGAGGCTCGCCGGCGAGGATCGCCCGGGCGGATTCGAGCATCACCGCCAGCGCCGAGGTGTTGTCGTTGGCTCCGGGAGTGTCGGTCGAGGTGTCGTAGTGCCCCACCACCGCCACGGCGCCGGTGGGGTCGGAGCCGGGAATCCGCGCCATGACGTTGACGACCTCGACGGTGCCCCGGCCTCCCGCGAAGTAGTCGGGAACGGTGAGCGACTGGATCTCCGGATCGAGGCCCAGTTGCTCGAGCTGATCCACGAGCACCGCCCGGACGGTGCGGTTGGCCGCGGACCCGATCGGACGCGGTTCGGTCGCCATCCTTCCGATGTGCGCCCGGGCAGCGTCCACCGAGAACTCACCAGGCCCGGAAGGGGACGCCGGCAATGCCGGTGGGATCAAGGGCAGTACGGCGACGGTGAGCAGAGCCGCAGCCAGCAGCAGGGACATCCACCGCGGCGTCGGCCCGATGGCCATTGCACCTCCGGGTTGGGACTCGTCCTTGCATGATCCCCCGGCGTCGCCTCGGCGCCCTAGAGGCCAACGCCACCAAGGGCGGGCCCGCCACGGCACGCGCCGCCATGGTCGGCATCCAGCGGGCCGTGAGGCCGTCGCCGTGATGCGTGCCGGTCGGCCCTATCCGATTGCCGGGCGCGACGACACGCTGGAACCGCATCGAGAGGAAGGTACGGATGTTCTTTGCGGTCGTCGGTGAGGGGAAGACCTGGCGCAACGCCGCCTACTTGCTGTTGGCCTTTCCGCTGGGGCTCTCCTACTTCATCTTCATGGTGGTGGGACTGTCGCTCGGAGTCGGCCTCATCGTCCTTGTCGTCGGGATCCCGCTTCTGACCGGCGTGTTCATGGCCGCATACGCGCTGGGCGAACTGGAGAGACTCACCACGAACCAGATGCTGGGCCTCGACATCCCCAAAGCGAGGCGGTGGACGCCCACCGGCAGCCTGTGGGCCAACGTGCGCGCACTGTTCGTGAGCCCCGAGATGTGGAAGCGGGTCGGCTACCTGTTGATGAAGTTCCCGCTCGGCATCGTCGGACTGACGCTTTCTGCCACCGCCGCCGGCTTCCTGGGGATGGTGGCGACACCGGTGTTCTTCGAGCAGTCGTGGTGGCCCACGTTCTTCGACTGGCCGGCGGATATCTGGACGGTGGACTCGTTCGGCGGTTCGATCCTGGTGGCCCTGGTGTCCCTGGTGATCGGCGTGGCGTTGCTTCACGCCATGAACTGGGTCGCTCGCGCCTGGGCCGAGTTTGCCAAGGTGATGCTTGCTCCCACCGATCGGGCGGACGCCGGCATCGAACGCCCGCTGGAGACGACGGCGGTCTGATCGCGCCTCCGCCGGCGATGCGGCGCCGGGCCTACCGGTGATAGCGGCCAGGCGTGAACGGGACCGGCGGGAGCGGGGCGAGGCCCGGGTCGGGATCCGCCGCGAACGACGAGACCTCGGCGTAGTTGGTGTTCACCAGCCGGGCCGAGTCGACGAACAGGGCCGTCCCCGGCTCCCACGGCCGGAACCCGAGACGCTGCACCTGGATCCGCGGCCACGACGCCACCCCGTCCTCGGGGTTCGACGCCAGGTATCGATCGGTCACCCGCCGACGCCACAGGCCCTCATCCGAGACGAAGGTGTGAACGGGGCGGAACCGGGCCCCGTACTGCTCGGCGATCTGGCGGGCATGGAACCTGTCGAGATCCATGAAGACCGAGTCCACCACCACGCTCTCGCCGGCTCCGACCGCCGCTTCGGTCGCGCCGAGAAGCTGCTCGATCATCCCGTCCCACAGCGCCACCGACCTCCAGTCGCTGTCCGCCGGGAGATCTTCGGCCAGTCGGTCGATCGCCAGTAGCCGCCACCCGGTCTCCTCGACGAGCCGGGACGCCAATGTCGTCTTCCCCGTCCCCGGAAGCCCGGAGAACATCACCAGCGTCGGTTCGGCGGGCACGGAAGCGATGGTACGCATGCCACCCGGGCGATCGCCGCAGATCTCGATCGTCGCTGCAGATGGCACAGGGAGTCGCCACATCCGGGACTTGTGCCCTTGAAGCCCTCGGAGCACCCCCATATGTTGGGCGGCAGAGAGGAGTTGGGGAATGAGAGTACGAATCACCGTCGTTCTACTGGCCGTCGTGGCACTGCTCGTCCCGGCGCTGGGGGCGGGGGCCAAGCCGCCGGAGGGGAAGCCGGAAAAGGTCTCGGTCTGTCATGTCCCTCCGGGAAACCCCGCAAACGCGCACATGATCTCGATCAGCGATCGCGCCCTTGAGGCACACCTGGCCCACGGCGACTACGAAGGGGCCTGCACGAACGCACGGCCCCGTCAGGGCGATCAGGACGCGAACCGCCGACCGGTTGCGGACGCCGGACTCGACCGGTGCGTGCCGTTCGACGACCGGGTGTACCTGGACGGGTCGGATTCACGTGATC
>DATCZS010000066.1:0-15627 GCA_036525795.1 Acidimicrobiia bacterium
GAGGACGATGTCGCCGGCTCCGCACTCGGCGACCTCAACCGCGATGGGACGCCCGACCTGGTCCTCGGGCATCACTACGGAAGCACGGTCGACGTTGGTGTGTCGGTCCCGATCCGGATCTACCTGACCGAGGTGGGCCCGGATGCGGAGGTGGCCTTCGCCGACGTGACCGAGGAGGCCGGTTTGCCAGGCCTGCACACGAAGGCCCCCCATGTCCAGATCGCCGACATCGACAACGACGGTTGGCCGGACATCGTCGCCTCGGCCTCCGCACACGGCGGGACCACTCCGATCGTCTTCCGTCATCTGGGGTTGACCGACACCGGGGTACCGCGCTTCTCCACGCCGGCGGACATCGACTCGGTTCAGTACTGGGTCACCGCCCCCGTGACCGACATCGACCGGGACGGGCGACTCGACATCGTCGCCGTCGAGTGGGAACCGTCACTGCCGTCTCTCGCCTTCCTGAACGGGGGAACGGTCGGACACTGGATTTCGATCTCGATCGGGCCGGAACTGGGCGGCGGGATCGGCACCCGGGTCCAGGTATTCGAATCCGGCGAGTCCGAGCACCCCATCGGAACGATCGACCTCAGCCCAACCACGGGATACTCCGCCGGCATCGAACTGATCGCCCACTTCGGCCTCGGTTCGCGCACCGAAGCCGACATCGTGGTCACACCGCCACTTCCCCACCAACCCTTCGTGCTCCAAGGCGTTCCGTCGGATCGGCACCTTCGCCTCCCGGCCGGATGCCCGTGATGCGGCATGTTGGCTCCTGCCCGAGATATGCTGGCGTGCGCATATATCAAGCCAACGAGGTCCCCTGTGTCCAATCCCCTGCTGCCCGCGGTCCCTTCCGTCGACCCGGCCGACGTGACCGAGCTGATGAACGACGGCGCGCTGCTCGTCGACATCCGAGAGAAGAAAGAGTGGGACGAGTCCCGGATCCCGGGGGCTGACTTCAAGCCGATGTCGGAGATCGACGGCTGGTGGCAACAGCTGCCCCGTGACCGCACGGTCATCCTCTACTGCCGGACCGGAAACCGGTCGGCGCAGGCCACTCACGCCCTCGTCTCCCAGGCCGGATTCGACAACGTGTTGAACCTGACCGGTGGCATCGTCGATTGGGCCCAGTCGGGTCTTCCGATAGAGGTCTGAAGGCGGCCGTACACCGCGCCCGGCTCGGCGGGCGTCAGGCGGACGCGACCGCGGCGAGGAGCGCTCGCTTGACCATCACCCTGGCGAGATGGGCCTTGTACTCGACGGACCCGTACAGGTCCTCGAGCACCGTCACGCCGTCTGTGGCGTTCTCCGCGGCTGCGGCCACCGCCGCTTCCGACCCGTCGGTTCCCACCAGCGCATCGCCCACCGCTTCGATCAGTTGCGGCTTGAGGCCGACCCCCGTGAGGGCCACCCGGGCCGCTCCGACCGAGCCGTTGTCCTTCGACACCCAGGCCGACGCTCCCGCCACCGCATAGTCGGTGTGCCCGCCGCGGCGTCCCAGCTTGTCGTAGGCAGACCCACCACCCCGCTTGGGGATCCGGATGCCGGTGAGGATCTCGTCCGGCGCGAGGGCCGACGTCATCACATCCACGAAGAAGTCGGCCGCGGCGATCTCGCGCAACCCGCCCGGCCCGGTCACCAGCATCGTGCCATCCAGCGCCACGACCGCGGAGGGCTGGTCGGCGGCGATGTCTGCGTGGGCCGCCGCCCCGCAGGTCGTCCCCCGGGCCCGCACCTGCGGGTCCCCCGTCCAGGCGGCAGCGGTGCGCAGCGCCGCCGGAACCAGCGCCGAGCGGGCGGTCTGCTCGTGCCGGACGAGGGCCCCGATCGTGATCGAGTCGCCATCGTCGGTGATCTGGTCCAGTCCGGGGATGCGCCCGATGTCGACGACCAGGTCGGGCGACAGCAGTCTCAGCTTCATCATCGGAAGCAGGCTCATCCCCCCGGACATCACCTTGGCGAACTCGGCGTTGCTCAGTTCGCGGACGGCTTCGTCGATCGAGCCCGCCGCCACGTAGTCGAATGCTCTCGGATACATGTTGGCTCCTCTCGATCAGCTCTTGGCGTCCTGGATTGCCTGCCAGATCCGTTTGGGTCGGAGCGGCATGTCGACGTGGGTGATACCCAGCGGCGCCAGCGCGTCCACGACCGCGTTGACCACGGTCTGTGCGGCTCCGATCGTCCCGGCCTCCCCGATACCCTTCACCCCCAGCGGGTTGACAGGGCTGGGCGTCTCGGTGCGCGTCAGGTCGAAGCTCGGGACATCCGTGGCAGTCGGGATCATGTACTCGAGCAGCCCCGGCGTCAGGATGTTGCCGCGGTCGTCATAGATCGCTTCCTCGAACATGGCCTGTCCCACACCCTGGGCGATCCCGCCGTGGATCTGGCCGTCCACGATCATCGGGTTGATCACGTTCCCGCAGTCGTCAGCCGTCACGTACTTCAGGAGGGTGACGTCCCCGGTGTCCCGGTCGATCTCGACCACGGCCAGATGGGTCCCGAACGGCCAGGTGGCGTTTCCGGGCGACCAGGTCGTCTGCGCCTCCAGGCCAGACTCCCAGCCCTCTGGGGCCTTGTGTGCCTGATAGGCGACCTTGGCGATCTCCGGCCACTCCACCCTCTTGTCGGGGCTGCCGGCGACGTGTGCTCCGCCATCGGCGAAGACGATGTCGGACTCGGAGGCCTCCAGGAGGTGGGCGGCGACCTTGGCGGCCTTCGCCCGCACCTTCTGGGTCGCGTCGTACGTGGCGGTGCCGTCGACCGCGATCGATCGGCTCCCGAAGGACCCGATCCCCATCGGAGACTCGGCGGTGTCGCCGTGACGCACCACCACATGCTCGAGCGGGATGCCGAGACCGTCCGACACGATCTGGGCCCACGTGGTCTCGTGACCCTGGCCGGACGGACCGGTGCCGATGACCACCGTGGCGGTGCCATCGGGGTTCACCCTGACCATCCCCGATCCGTTGAACGAGGCCGGCAGGCCGTAGCTGGTCCACGAGAACCCGATCTCGGCCAGGACGGCGGGGCCGAAGCCACACACCTCGACGTAGGAGGAGACCCCGATCCCGACGAGGCGACCCTCGGCACGAGCCTGCTCCTGCATGGCGCGCAGGCCGTGGTAGTCGGCCCGTGCCTCGAGGGCATCGACCGACGCCTGATAGTCGCCAGAGTCGAGCGCAAACCCGCATCCCATCGTGGCGGGGAACTCGTCGGCTCCCCAGTAGTTCTTCCGCCGGACCTCGAGCGGATCCATCCCGATCTCTCGAGCGAACATGTCGATGATGCGCTCGAGGTAGTAGATCGTCTCCGGACGGCCCGCGCCCCGGTAGGCGTCTGTGGTCATGGTGTTGGTCACCACGCAGTCGATCTTGAAGTGCGTCGGGAACCTGTATTGCCCGGACGCCACCCACAGACCGAGGAGCGGAATGGCGACCGTGAAGTTCTGGGTATACGCGCCCATGTCGGCGAGACCCTCGAGCTCATAGCCGAGGATCTCCCCGTCGCGGGTACCCACCAGCGTGGCGGTTGCCACCCAGCCGCGTCCATGGATCGTCGATCCGTGCGCCTCGCGGCGGGACTCGGTCCACTTCACGGGCTGTCCCAGATGCCTGGCGGCGAAACACGCCAGGATCTCGTCGTTGTACACGTTGAGCTTGGAGCCGAACCCGCCGCCCACCTCGGGGGCGACGACCCGGACGGAGTGGGCTGACATCCCGAACATCTTGGAGATCGCTCCGGCCAGCGCGTGCGGCACCTGCGTCGAAGACTGCACCGAGAACTGCTTGTAGCCGTCGAGCCATTCGGCGATCACCGATCGCGGCTCGATGGCAACCGGGATCAGCCGCTGATTCACCATCTCCTGTGAGACGACCACGACGTCGTCGCGCTGCTTCGCCGCCTCGATCTTCGGCTGCTGTGACTCGAGTCCCAGCGCCTCCCAGTACCCGTGGTAGGTCCAGGTGTGGATGATGTTCGACTCGAGGTCGTCGTGCACCTTGACCCGGTCGGAGGCGGCCTCGCCGATGTCGACGATCGCCGGCTTGGCGTCGTACTCGACGTCCACCGCCATCGCCGCGTCCTCGGCGAGGCTGCGGCTCTCCGCAACGACCATGGCGACGGCCTCACCGACGTGCTTGACCTCTCCGTCTGCGAGCAGCGGACGGAGCTTCCCGATCGGGACCTGAGCGAGCAGAGGGCCGAGATGGCGGACGTCGTCGATGGTGTACACCGCCCGAACCCCGGGCATCCCCTCGGCCTCGGTCGTGTCGAGTCGTGTGATCGACCCGCGGGCAATCGGACTGCGGACGAACACCGCATGAAGCATGCCGGACAGCTTGACGTCGTCGACGTAGCGGCCCTTCCCCTGGATGAGGGCGGGATCCTCGCGTCGCCGGACCGCTCCTCCCAGAACACTGGTCGTGCTCATGTGTGCACCTCCCACTCGGCCGGTGCCGGCGTCTCACCCCGCATCTTGGCGGCGGCGTATTCGATCGCCTTGACGATGTTGTGGTAGCCGGTGCACCGGCAGAGGTTTCCCTCGATGCCGTGCCGGATCTCATCCTCGGTGGGAGCCCTGTTCTCCGCGAGGAGGCCGGCGGCCGCCATGATCATGCCGGGAGTGCAGTAGCCGCACTGCAGGCCGTGCCGCTCCCAGAAGCCTTCCTGGAGGGGATGGAGTTCGTCGCCGGCGGCGAGACCCTCGATGGTGGTGATGTCCGAGCCCTCGGCCTGGACGGCCAGCATCGTGCACGACTTGCTCGACTTGCCATCGACCAGCACCGTGCATGCGCCGCAGTACGACGTCTCACATCCGATGTGGGTCCCCGTGAGGTCGAGATCCTCCCTCAGGAGGTGGACCAGAAGAGTCCGCGGCTCGACGTCAGCACTGAACGGCCGACCGTTCACGGTCATGGATACGCGCATCCAACCTCCTTGGCGACGGTGCCCTTGAACCTAGCCCATCGAGCCGACGCGCGTCCCTGTGAACGAGTACCTTCGTCACAGGACGGAGAGGTGACGCGTGGACATGCAGGTCGATCCAGAGCAACTCGCTGCGATCCCGCTGCTGGAAGGGCTCGACCCGTTCTCGCTCGGGACGATCGCCGAGAATTCCGTCAAGACGTACGTTCGCCCCGGCTTCCGACTGGTTGCCGAAGGCGAATCCGGATTCAGCTTCTCGATGATCCTCAGCGGCTCCGCCGAGGTTCGGGTCGCCGGCGAGACGGTGGCCACCCTCGGCAAGGGTGATGTCTTCGGCGAGATGGCCATCGTCAGCGGGCGCACCCGCAACGCCGACGTGGTCGCCACCTCCGAAATGGTGCTCGCCTCCATGATGGTGTGGGACTTTCGGGCGATGATCGACCGCCACGGCGAGGTCAGACAGCGCCTCGAGCAGTTGATCGCGGAACGCTCGGCCGGCTGATCACCGGCGCCAGGCGTACGGGACCGGCACCGGTCAGCCCGAAACGAACCTCGCCACAGTCTCGATGTGCGGAGTCTGAGGGAACACGTCGACGGGGGCCACCCACTCCAACGCGTACCCGCGGTCCACGAGCAGCCTGGCATCGCGAGCGAAGCTCGCCGGGTCGCAGGACACCGAAACCACCACCCCGGGTCTGAGCCGGGCGATCTCTTCGACGACCGCCGGCCCCATCCCGGCGCGCGGTGGATCGACGAGAACCACATCGGGCGGGGATTCGACCAATGCCAGGCCCGTCTCGGTCGCTTCGACGATCAGGACTGCCTCCTCGACGTTCACCGCCAGATCCGCGGCGGCGAGGGCATCCGACTCGATCGCCGTCACGCGCCCGGCCCCCGCGCCCACGAGTCCGGCGAAGAGGCCGCCGCCGGCATAGGCGTCGACCAGGTGGAGGCCCGTCACATCACCGGCAGCCTCGATCGCCAGATTCACCATGTGCTCGGCCGCTTCGGTGTTCACCTGGAAGAACGCCAGGCCGCTGATCCGGAACCGACGGCCTCCGACGATCTCGTGAATCACCGCTTCGGCCGCCGGGTACGCCGGGAGGTCGATGGACCGGAGCCGGTCGACGGCGTCGGCATCCACCACGACGGCGCGCTCCCCGGTGCGGATCCCGGCGCGCAACGTCAGGACCCCGGGGACGTCCACGCTCTCGATCGCCTCGAAGAGGTCGGCGAGGAGCGGGTGGAGCAGCAGACAGCTGTCGAGCGCGACCTGGCTGTGGGATCCGGCCTCGAACAGGGTGGGCCGGCCAGCCCTGGTCCGGAAGTCCATACGGTTTCGGTAGCCGTACTCCGACGACGGGCCTTCGACCGGCCGGACCGGTACTCCCTCGAGGCGGCCGATGTGACGGAGCAGCCCGTCCACGGTCCCGTGTTTCCACCTGCGCTGGACTTCGACCGGCACCTGCTGCCAGGCGCATCCCCCGCAGGATCCGAAGTGCGGGCAGGGAGGGTCGATCCGCACCGGACTCGGTTCGACGATCTCTCTCACCACCGCCCGCGAGAAACGCTTCTTCTCCTCGACGATGTCGACGAGGACCACATCGTTCTCCACCGCGCCCGCCACGAACACCGTCTTCCCGTCGATGCGACCGATTCCGTCGCCGCCGTGCGCCATCGCCGTGATGGCAACCCTCGTCATGCGGACAGCTCGTTGATCAAGAGAAGCTGGAGGTGTGCCAGTAGATCGAGCACCTCGGACTGCGCCTCGTCCATCTGCTCGTAGTCGGATTCGACTTCGATCCCCATCCGCGCCGCCAGCACCAGGCGCGTCTCTGCCAGCACGCGCAGAAGCGCCGCCGCCTCGTCCTCGGACACGACGATCCCCTTCGGGGCTCCGGCAGACTCGACGACCCGGACGAAGATCGAGCGGTCGTCGCGGCGGCCCCCGTCGAGATCGGACGCCGTCCATCTCCAGTACTCGGCATTCGACCCGGGGTCGTCGAGGTACACCGGGACGTTCATCCGTGGAGCCGCCGGATCGTCGGCGTCCAGCCCCACCGTGGCGAGCACCCCGGGCACGTCGGAGAGGAATCGGGCGAGGCCCTTCGGAAGCCGGACTCGGATACCCGTTCGTTCCCGGGCGAAGATCTCCATCATTGTTCCAGCGTCGCCCACAGGCCCTGACGGTGGAGCCGGAAGCAGTCGACTTCGGCCTGCTCGCGCGGACCGTCGGTGACGATGGCGCGGCCCTCGTGATGGATCTGGTGAGTGAGCTTCGACGCCTTGTCCTTCGAGTGGCCGAAGAGCTCCATCAGAACCCAGATGACGTAATCGAAGAGGTTCACCGGGTCGTTCCACACCACGACCTTCCAGGGCGTGTCGAGGTCGCTCGCCTCGTCGATGTCCGGCTCGATCACGGGGGCTGTGCTCGAAGCCTCGACACGGTGGTCACGGAGTGAGGCCGAGCGTTCCATGCACCGATCGTATCCACCGGAATCCCCCAGCGACAACGCGAAAACCCGATGACCAGATCGACGCCATTCTTCGTATGTTGGCATTGTTCTACGTTGTTCTGGAGGGAAGCATGGATTTCGAGCACCCCGATCTGGTCGACCTCGGGCGGCGGCTGCAACGACGGCTGGAGGCGGTGCTGGCGGCCGAGCACCGGGCGGCGGCAGTCGAGATGCGCCGGACCTCCACGCTCAGGGATCGTCTGATCGAGATCGAGGACCGGGAGTCCCCGGTGGTCGTGTGGACGGTGGGAGGCGGCCGATTCGAGGGCCACCGGCTGACCATGGCCGGCGACCACGTCGAGATCACCACCACCCGAGGGCGCGCCCTCGTTGCGACGGGTTTCATCGAGGCGATCGACACGTGGTGAGGCCGGCGATTGCGACGGTCACCTCCGTCCGGCCCTGGGAGCGGGAGCTGGCCGAAGCAGCCCGTCGAAGCGGGCTCGTACGGTTGGTGGCGCGCTGCACCGATCCGGATCAGCTGCACGCCGTCGCCCCGATGTCCGACGCCGTCTTCATCGGGTCCGGGACGCCGTGGCTGACCGTCGAAGGCGTGCGGGCATTGGCAGCCACGACGACGGTGGTGGCAATCGTCTCCGGCCCGTCCGATCCGATGGTGCGCCTGTTCCGGGCGGCGGGTGTCTCGGAGGTGATCCCGGAGTCGGCGCCTGTGATGACCGCCCTCACCGCCGCGATCTCCGCCCCCCGCGTCGAGTGTCCACAGCGCCTCACCCCCACGATCACCGTGACCGGAGCGCGGGGGGCGCCAGGACGAACCGAGGTCGCCCTCGCACTCGGCTGGGCGCTCGGCCCCGCCACGCTGGTCGCCGAACTCGATGTCGATGCGCCCTCGCTCGGCCTCAGAGCAGGCATCCCTCCCCGGCCGCCGACTGCCGCCACGCCGGACGCCGCCGCGAGTTCCCCGGCCGCCTTCGGGCCGATCTCGCTCTTCGCTCCTCCCGTCGCCGCGGGACCGCTGCGTTCGTCGATCGTGGCCAACATCGTCGAGGCGGCCCGCCCCCGGTACGACTGGCTCGTCCTCGACACCGGCCCGGACCCGGCCCACATCCGCGGGGAGCCGATCGTGGTGTGCGACCCGAGTCCGGTGGGCATCGTGCGGTGTGCGACGTTGCTCGCCGCCTGGACGGCGGCTCCTCCCCTTCTCGTCGTCAACCGGAGCGACGAAGGCACCGACCTCATCCTCGTCCGTCGCGCCACGGGGCTCGATCCGATCGCGCTCCTCCCCCGTTGCGCCACCCCGCACCCAGGCGAGCCCCCTCCGATCGAGATGGTCGATGCGCTCGCTCCCGCCGTGCAGCGCCTGCGTTCGACCCGGGGCTCCGCCGCCTGAGGCGGCACCTGCGGGACGGGAGGGCCGGACGACGGCCGACCCCGGCGCCGGATCAGTGGGTTGCCCGGTAGGTGCCGAGGAACCTGAGGTCGGTGAGGGTGACCGGAGGCGGGTCGAAGACCGCGCTGAGGCCCTCCGGACCGGGCGGGTGCCGGAGATCGACGAAGAACCGGTACCGCCAGGCGGTCTCGGACGGTCGCGACTCGATGCGAGTGAGATTGGCTCCGCGCAGCCCCAGCTCGGTGAGCGCCAGCGCCAGCGCCCCCGGCTGGTGAAGGGTGTGAAACACCACGGACGTCTTGTCGGCATCGCCGGCGATCGGCTGTTCGCCGGGCGCCACCACCACGAACCTGGTGGTGTTGTGGTCACGGTCGATGACGTCCCGCATGAGCACCTCGAGCCCGAGAGGTCCCGCCGCCCGGGCAGGCGCCAGCGCCACTTCCTCGGGGTTGGCGTGCTCGGCCACCATGCGCACCGCGCCGGCGGTGTCGTGTACCGGCACCGCCTCCCACCCGCGGTGGGTGATGATCGCCTCGGCCTGCGACAGCGCCTCGGGGTGCGACCACACCCGCCTGACTCCGTCGAGCGTCGCGCCGGGAACACCGAGGAGACAATGCCTCACCTCGACGAGGTGCTCGGCAACGATGTGGACGTTGCCGGGCACGAGGCGATCGAGCACGGGCAGCACGCTTCCCGTCGTCGAGTTCTCGATCGGCACGACGAGGCGGTCGACCTCGCCGGCCTGGATCGCCTCGAATGCGGCGACGAAGCTGTAGTAGCCGACCCGCTCGTCGGCCGGGAACAGCTCGGACGACGCCTGGTCCGAATAGGAGTAGGCCTCACCTTGGTATCCGATACGCATGGATCGCCACGATAGAGCCACGTCGACGTCGAAGGCTCGCCGGCGAACCAAACCCCGGTGGGCCTTCCTAGCATCCACCCGGTTCCGTGGACTCCCCCTCCTTCACCCACACCTTCCAATACCGGCCGGGCGATCGGGCCACCGCAGTGCGTCTGCGCACGTTCATGCCCGGATTCCCGCCGGCACTCGACTTCACCCACCGCGGCGACGCGTGGTCCCTCGAGCTCGAACTGCCGGCCGATGCCCGGCTCGAGTATCGGATCGAGGTCGACGACGGGCGCGGCACCCACTCGATCCTCGATCCGGACAATCCCCGCTCGGCCGCCAACCCCTTCGGGGAGAACTCCGTCCACGTCGGGCCGGCGTACCCGTACCCGGACTGGACGACATGTGGTGATCCCCGAGGGGACCTGAGGGAGATCCGGGTCCACTCGCGCCACCTCGGAGGGCGACGCCATCACGTGATGTACTCCCCGCCGGGGCTCGGCCCCGAGGACCCCGCCCCACTGCTCGTGGTGCACGACGGGTCCGACTACGTCCGATATGCCGGTCTCCCGGCATGTCTCGAAGCGATGATCGCCGCCGGGCGGATCCCCCGGCTGCGGGTGCTCGGCCTCAACCCCCGGGTCAGGCACCAGCGCTACATCGCTTCGGACCAGCACGCAGATCACGTGGTGGAGGAGGTCATCCCCCACGTCCGTGAACGCGTTTCTGTGTCGAACCGGGTGGCCATCATGGGAGCGAGTCTCGGTGCCGTCGCCGCATGGCACACCTCGTGGCGTCACCCCGGATTCTTCTCGGCGTTGGTCCTCCAGTCGGGCACGTTCGCCCTGGAGCCGCATCCGGAGCTGGACGATCCGATGTACCGGTCGATCAGCCGTTTCATGCGAGCAGCGCTGGAGGATCCGCGCACCGATGCGATGGCGGTGATGCAGTCGTGTGGACGGTGGGAGAGCCTGATCGACTGGAACCGGACCGTGGCCGCCGCGCTGTCGCCGCGGTCGGCGGCGCACTCCTTCGTCGAGACCTGGACCGGCCACGACTGGGGAGCGTGGAGCGGGACCATGGACATCGGCCTCGAGATGGCCTTCGGCGACGGCTGAGGCCGCCGGCGCCGGAACCGTCCGGCTGTCCGGCCCGGTTCCCACGCGGCCGTGCGGTCTCGGCAATGCCGCGGCCCGTTAGCCTCCCGCCTCAGAATGTCCGACGCCACCCGCCTGATCGGTCTCTCGCTCGGAGCAGACCTGTGCTGGCCCATCTTCTACGAGGACATCCTGACCACGCTCGACCCGGTGGTGCAGATCGGCGGCGAGAGGGTGCGCTTCGCATCGGAGCGGGTCACCATCGAGCCGTTCGACCTGGCTCAGCCGGTTCGCTACGACGTCCTGCTGGATCGCCTGACCCCCTGGTACCACACGAGTCGCGAGTGGATCAAGAAGGCGATCGTCCACGACGACCTCTACGTGCTGAACAACACGTTCACGCTCCAGTCGATGCAGAAGCACACCTCGTACGCAGCGATGATGCGGCTCGGGCTTCCGGTCCCGCGAACGATGCTCCTTCCTCCCAAGGAGTACGACGAGCTCCCCGATCTGCACATGACCCTGTCGAGCTACGCCAGGATGTTCGACCTCCGGGAGGTGGGCGAGCGCATCGGCTACCCCGCCTACCTCAAGCCGTACGACGGGGGCGCCTGGCGCGGGGTGTCCCGGATCGAGGGACCCGAGGAGCTGCAGCGGGCGTACGACCAATCGGGTCGGGAGATCATGCACCTGCAGGAGGCGATCGAACCGTACGACCTCTTCGTCCGCGTCCTGGCGGTCGGGCCCCAGGTCAACGTCATGCGGTACGACCCGGCGGCCCCCCTTCACGATCGGTACAAGGTCGACTTCGACTTCGTCGACACAGACGAATGGTCCCTTCTGCACGACATGGTGATGACGATCAACACCTTCTTCGGCTGGGACTTCAACTCGGTCGAGGCGATGAGACGGGACGGAGTGTTCCATCCGATCGACTTCGCCAACGCCAATCCGGACTCCCAGGTCACCAGCCTGCACTTCCACATCCCGTGGCTCGTCAAGGCGAAGATCCGCTGGTCGGTGTACGCCGCCGCCACCCGGCGCCAGGTGCGCCACAACCCCGACTGGACCCCCTTCTTTCTCGTCGCTGCCGACCGGGACATGACCTATCGCGAGAAGCTGGCGGCCTATGCGGGCATCGCCGCCGAACGGTACGAGACGGAACGCTTCGAAGAGTTCTGTTCCCGCCATCTCGGCCGGCTCGACGAGGTGACGTGGGAGTACTTCGCCACCGATCGTGCCAAGGAGGCCGTCAGGCGAAAGGTCGCCGTGTTGTTCCCCGAGGACGAGGTCGAGCGGTTCACCGAGCACTTCTGGGGTCTGATCCAGTTCTGGCGGAAGACCGAGCGCGATCGCCTCGACGAGGGAACCGCGTGACCGTCTCGGACAGGTGGTACTCCGAGCGTCTCGAGCAGTCGCTCACCCTGGCACGGTGGGGAGAGGTGGGAACCCCTGTGCTGGTGTTCCCGACGGCCGGAGGCGACGCCCGGGAGATCGAGCGGATGGGCCTGATCGACGCCCTCGGACTCCTCCTGGCGGACGGCCGGATCAAGGTCTACTCCGTGGACTCGGTCGCCGGCCGCTCATGGCTGGAACGCCGCGATCCGTTGCATTCCGCCTGGCTCCAGAGCCAGTACGACCAGGCGGTGAGATGGGAGGTGATCCCGGCGATACGCGCCGACTGCGGATCCGACTCGATCGAGGTGATCACCGGCGGCGCTTCGTTCGGGGCGTTCAACGCCGTGGAGCTCCTCTGTCGTCACCCCGACGCGGTCAAGGCCGCCATCGGCATGAGCGGCACCTACGACCTGACACCATGGCTGGACGGAGCATGGTCAGACGACTTCTACTTCAGCTCGCCATTGCACTTCCTGCCCGGGCTGGAGGGGCCGGACCTCGACCTGCTCCGCAGCCGCACCGTGGTCCTCGCCACCGGCACGGGTGCCCATGAAGACCCGGGACAGTCGTGGTGGATGGCTGAGGTCCTCGGTGCCAAGGGGGTTCCCAACCGAGTCGACAACTGGCCGGGATGGATCCACGACTGGCCCACCTGGCGCACGATGCTCCCCGGCTACCTCCACGAGCTGCTGTCGTAGGTCCCGGTACCGGGCGAACGCACCCGGCCGCGGCGGTGCGCGCTCAGCCGCCGAATCCCAGCGACCCGAGGTCGTCCTGACAGGCGATCACAGCGTCCTGGAAGGCCGGGTCGGTGAGCGGTATCCGCTCGAGGGGGAAGGGCGAACCCGTGCCGTCGAACCCGGGTGAGGGATCGGGGAACTCCGTCACCCCCTCGTCCCGCATGCACTCGGAGAACACCTTGAGCTGTTCGACGATGAGCGCCTGCAGTTCGGGATCGGTGCTGAGATCGAGCGCTCCCGACTGGGTGAGGATGGAGGCGCAGGTGGCCAACGCCCCCCTCAGCTCGAGACTCGACGGGTCGGCGGCAGCGAAGGCGTCGTCGAGCATCGGCCGGCCCTGATCGTCCAGGCGGATGTCGGGGACCTCGATTCCCTGATCGCGCATGCAGGCGGTGAACTCGACCGTCGCCGCCTCCGGACCGAGGGTGACGGTGGCCGTCGTCGTCGTGGTGGGGGCGGTGGTGGTAGTCGTTGCTGCCTGTTCCCCCGCGTCACCGGCCGTTCCAGCCGACTCTCGACTCGTGGTGCAGGCTGCGCCTGCCACGGCGACCACCAACACCAGCGGCGCGATTCGCCTCATGACCATCATGCGGGGATCGTATCGACACCTGTCCGGTACGCAATGCCCACCACGCGGGAGAGGCGACCCGAAGGCCGCCTCTCCCGTGCCCCAATCGCAGTCGGCTACCGGTGATGCCGGGGTTGCCCGAACGTCCTCGGCTCCAGGAGGTCCAGTCCCGTCGCCGTGCTGCCGAGAAACGATTCGCGGCGAGGTGCCCCGACGAAGACGCCTGCAGTCTGCAGTACCGGCTCCGTCTCTCCCGCCTCGATGATCCTCACGGCTCCGCAATGGGCACAGTGCTCACGGCGGATTCCCGCCCCGACCCCGGTGCTCTTCGCGTAGTCGTGATTTCCTCTCCGGCAATCGTCTTGTCCCGCCATCTTGGTTGCCTTTCGCTCCCCAACCGCTCAACACAGTACGACCACGGAGAGTGAACTTGAGAGCCAACATTTAGACGCACCAAGAGACTAGATACCGACCACGCCGAGCCTGCCCGGACCGCCCATCCGTGGGCGGCGGGCGGTCGCCCCTGCCACGGGCACTCGACGCAGGGAACGGCGGCGACGACCGCTACTCGTAGCCCTCCGCGAGCAACTGGGCGATGTCGCGCACCCGCACGTCGTCGCCCATCCCGAGCTCCTTCACGCCGTCGTCGATCATCACGAAGCAGAAGGGGCACGAGACGGCGATCTCGGTGGCACCCGTCGCCAGCGCCTCCTCCGCCCGCTCGATGTTGATCTTCTTGCCGGTGTGCTCCTCCATCCAGAACCTGGCCCCGCCCGCCCCGCAGCACAGGCCCCGGGTGCCGTGGCGAGGCATCTCCACCATCTCGGCGGCCCCGCTCGCAGCCACCACCTCCCGCGGCGCCAGGTAGATGTCGTTGTGGCGGCCCAGGTAGCAGGGATCGTGATAGGTGACCTTGCGCGCCGGTCCACCGCCCATGGGCGCGACTCGCCCCTCGCGCACCAGCTCGGCGAGCAGCTCGCTGTGGTGCACCACCTCGTAGTCTCCACCCATCTGCGGGTACTCGTTGGCCAGAGTGTTGAAGCAGTGCGGACACTGGGTGATCACCTTCTGGACCCCGAGGTCATCGAAGGTCTGGATGTTCTGGAGGGCCAGCTGTTGCCAGACGTACTCGTTGCCCGAGCGGCGGGCCGGATCACCGTTGCACATCTCTCGCGGGCCGAGAATGGCGAAGTCGATCCCCGCCTCATTGAGCAGTCGTGCCAGCGCCAGGGTCACGGCCTGGTTGCGGTCGTCGAAACTCCCCGCACACCCCACGTACCACAGGTACTCGGCCGATTCGACACCCGGATCGCCGAGGACCTTCACCTCGAAGTCCAGCTTCTTGGTCCAGTCGGCCCGGCCCTGCTGACCCATACCCCACGGGTTGCCCTGGTTCTCCAATGCGACGTAGGCCTTGCCGAGCTCGGTCGGGAAGTTCGACTCCATCAACGACAGGTAGCGCCGCATGTCGAGGATCTTGTCGAGGATCTCGATGTTGACCGGACAGATCTCGTCGCACGCCTTGCACGACGTGCACGACCACACCTCCTCTGGCGTGATCCGTTCGAAGACCGAGTCCGAGCCGATCACGACACCGTCCGCCGACGACACCGGCGGGGAGACGACGGGGGTGCCGGTCATGCTCATCACCTCTCCGGTCTTGAGCACGATCTCCCGCGGGTCGAGTGGCTTGCCGGTGATGTTCGCCGGGCACACCGAAGTGCACCTCCCGCAGACCGTGCAGGCGTCGGTGTCGAACAGCTGTTTCCAGGTGAATTCGGACACCTGGGACGCTCCGACCACATCGACGTCTTCGGCCTCCAGGAGATTGGGAACCGGTCTCATCGCCCCCTTCGGACGCTCCCGCGGAGCCAGGAACATGTTTGCCGGCGAGGTCACGGCGTGCCGCAGCTTGGTAGTGGGGAGCGTCACCAAGAACGCGACGAAAGCGCCGGCGTGCAGGGTCCAGAACACACGGTGCCACGCCACGGCCGAGGACCCGGCGAACAGCGACGACAGGGGATATCCCGCGAAGCTCCACGCCTCGAACGCCGGCCGGCCGTCGACCGCGATCCGGGCGGCCTCCGTGAGCAGACCCGTCACCCCGATGAGGGCGAGGAGCGAGAGGATCCAGAAGTCCTCGGGTCTGGTCTTCGTACGGAGACGGTCCGGCCTCTGTCC
>DATCZS010000067.1:0-3245 GCA_036525795.1 Acidimicrobiia bacterium
GACTCCGGGTGCCCAGACCCCGGAGCGAAGCGACCAGGGCGGCCATCGACCACAGGACCGCCCACGCCGCTCCGTAGCCCGGATCCTGATGCCAGTTGGTCAACGCCAGAAATCCGGATTCGAGATAGGCAGGCTTCGACACCCGGAACACTCCGGGGATGTCGTTGACCGCGTCGATCGCACCGGCACCGAACCCACCCACCGAGACGATCGCCAGCACCACCCCGGTCAGCCCCATTGCGGCCGACGACCGGAAGATGGTTCTGAACAACCGGTCGGAAGACACGCCGGAGCGAAGTCGAAGCTCCGTCGCCAACATCAACAGCGCGCCGACCAGAATGGCCAGACTCAGCCTCAGGTACCGCTCGCGCAGTCCCGCCACCGGGTAGCCAAGGACGATCACCGCGAGAAAGGGAAGCAGGGCCAGCGTGGCCGATCTGTGGTACGGCCACCGTCGCAGCCGGATCCCGTCGACGACGTCGCCGGCGACGATGGCGATCAGCAGTATCAGGAACGGTTTCCACGATATCCACGCCGACAGGAAGACCGTGTGGACCGGGAGAACGAATACCAGCACCAGGAACATCCGGTCCCGCCAGGTGGCGGGGAGCGGCGCGATACCGGAGTCGATCCCCATCCGGACCAGTGTGACACAGCACGAGCCGCCAACTGCGACAACGGCCACCGGTTAGTCTCACCTCGCGATGCGCCTGAGAAAGTCCGTCTGTCTCGCGATGATCGCGGCGCTGCTGGTGCCGTCTGCACCGGCTGCGGCCGACCACCCGTATGGCGCCGACCCGCTCGGCCTGGTGCCGTTCATCGACACCACCCAGCAGGTCTACTCCACGGGCACCGACGTGTGGGAGGTGTGGACCTGCCAGGTGCCGGGTTGGACGCCGGTCGTATCGCTGGCCCAGGTGGTCGACGACCTCAACACCGAAATCAGCCCGTACTTCCGTTGGCTGTCCGGTGGTCGGTACGCCCCGACCTTCGTCACCGGAGGCGCGGTGCAGGGCGCCGACGAGATCCCCACCGAGTTCGATTCCCCCGAACCGCTCTTCGCTCCGGATTGCCAGCAGGCCGTGTCTCAGGCATCGGGCGGCGGCTCGAACGGCGCGCTCATCGTGGTGGATGCCGGGTTCGACGAAGGCTATGCCCTTTCGGGCGGGATCTGTCCGGAGGCACCTTTCACGGGGTGCACCACCACCTACCCGTCCAATGGGCGGTCGATCGTGGTGGGAGCAGCCACAGTCGCGACTGTCGATCCGTTCCCGGGACCGCAGTGGATCACCGTGGCACACGAGGTCGGACACGCCCTGAACTGGCCGCACTCGTATGGGGGCTTGACCTTCGACCCCCTCACCGGACTGGTCGACCGCTACGACAACCCGATGGACGTCATGAGTGGCGCGATCCACTCGGGGGACCCCATCGGGACCATCGCCTACTACCGCTACGCCGCGGGGTGGATCGATCCGGATGATGTGATCGTGCACTCGGGCGAACTCGGAATCTACGACCTCGCTGTCACGGGAAACCCGGGCCCGCAGATGATCGTGATCCCCTCCGACGAGCCAGGCAGGTTCTTCACATTGGGAACGCGCCGAAGGTCCTCGTACGACGCCGACCTCCCCCGGTCGGGAGTCGAGGTCTACGAGATCGACCAGCGGCGGGACATCGCCTGCGCATTGCCTGCCGACTGGCCCGAGACGTGGCCGTGTTTTGCCACCCTGCAGCGCGTGAAGCAGACACCGGCCATCGAAGGACTAGCCGGAACCGAACATGTGCTCTCCATCGATGACGCGGTCGTGGCGGGGCGCTTCACCGTGACGGTGGTCGGTGCCGACGTCGACTCGTTCTCTGTGCGAGTGTCGGAGAACGACTCCGGCACCTTCATCGACGACGACGGCAACCCCTTCGAGCCGGACATCGAGAAGATCGCCGATGCGGCCATCACCAAGGGCTGCAATCCGCCTGTCAACGACCGGTTCTGCCCGGCCGGGGTGGTGACCCGGGCCGAAATGGCGGCGTTCCTGATCCGGGCGATGAACCTCGAGAACTCGGTCGGCCCCCACCAGGGCCTGTTCCCGGATGTCGCGGCCGGCGCCTGGTATGCACCGTATGTCGAGCGCCTGTTCGAGCTCGGGGTGACCACCGGCTACACCGATGGCACCTACCGCCCCGACGCCACGGTCACGCGGGCCGAGATGGCGGCATTCCTCGTCCGCGCCTTCGACAACCCGACCTCACTCGGCTCCCCGCAAGGGCTGTTCGCCGATGTCCCGGACCACGCGTGGTACGTCCGCGAAGCCGAGCGACTCTATGGCCTCGGCATCACTCTGGGGTGCAGTTCACAGCCGCTCTCGTATTGTCCCAACGACACGGTGAAGCGCGACCAGATGGCGGCCTTCCTGGCGCGAGCGCTGGGCCTCTGAGACAACCGCGAACCGGCGATGACAGCCCGGCCGGGGAGCCGGCGATTCGCTACTGGCGCTCTTCCTGCTCGAGGGCTTCTTCGAGTCGCTGGCGGGCACGCATCACGGCGATCCGGATGGCCCCTTCCCGGAGTTGGAGTCGGCCGGCCATGTCGTCATAGGCGAGACCGACCACGTCTCTCATCCACAGCAGATCCCGATCGCGGGGCTTCAGCATTCCGAATGCCCGCCGAACCGCGGCGTGCTCGTCGGCGATGATGACCCGGTCCTCGGGATCATCGAACATTTCTTCGCGCTCACTGGCCCGCGGAGCCGCGCCCCGCTTCTTGCGCAGGTGGTCATAGAGCTTGGAGCGGGCGATCCGCCAGAACCACGGCTCGAACTTGCCGGCGTCACGGAGACGAGGGAGAGTGCGGACCACCGCTTCGCAGGCGTCGCCCGCCAGATCCTCGGCGTCGTGCTGGCGCATTCCCTGTCCCCGATAGAAGGCGACAAGCTTGGGTATGGCGGCCGTGGCGATCACGGTCAAGACCACCTGGTCGCCCGATTGGGCCGCCTCGACTGCATCGGGGGTGGGAGGCCACGCTCGCCACGGATCGCGCTCGCGCGCATGCGGCGGGCCGTGCCTGGGACCACCGGGGGACACCAGGTCGCTGCTACGGCTGAGGAAGGGTGATGGGCGGCTGCTCGTTGCCGCCTCCAGACCCGTTTCCGTCCCCTGGTTCGGACTCGTCTTCTCCTCCTCCTTCACCTGGAACGGTAGTGGATGTCGAAGACGAAGTCGGGTTGGTGGTCGAGGTCGTCGAAGTC
>DATCZS010000068.1:0-5322 GCA_036525795.1 Acidimicrobiia bacterium
GCTCCAAGAGGTCCGAGTCGATCGACCCTGTCACCGTGTATTGGCAGGGCCGACCCGGGCGGCCGCTGGGTCGGTATCAGTCTCGTGAGTTCGCGAACATGGCCGAGGCCGGACACTGGATCGAAGATGCCCGGGTCGGGCGACAGATCATCTGGCTGCAGTGGGGAACAGGTCGCCTGTACTTGGTGCACTGGGCGTCGATCGACGGAGACTGGGCTGGAGAGGGCGGCTGACCGCTGCCGGCCACCCCGCCGGTGCTAGCCGGGGGTGAGTGATCGGACGATGGCGGGGACCGCCTGTCCGGCCGGTTGGAGGATGTCGATCCATACTTCGGGGGTGCGGATCAGGGCGGTGAAGTCGTCCCGGTCGACGTTGACGTCGATCACCGGCACCCCGTGGGCGCCGGCCAGTCCCGCCATCCGGATCGGCAGGTTGGTCGCCCCCGAACTTCCCACGATGACCAGCAGGTCGGCGTGGCCCATCGCCACCTGGGCGGAGTCCCAGTGGTAGTGCTCTTCGTCGTAGGTTTCGTCGAACCACAGCACGTGCGGCCGCGTCGGCTCCCCACAGTCGGGACAGCGCAGCAGTTCGAAGGTGTGTTCGTCGACCAGCGTGTCCTTCGCTACCGGCCCGACACCGGCGGGGAGGGGCCACAGGCGGGTCGAACATCCGGCGGCGCAGCGCATGAACTCGATGTTGCCGTGGATCTGAAACGTCCGTTCCGATGTGTTGCCTGCCCGCAGGTGGAGTCCGTCGACGTTCTGGGTGACCAACAGGAACCGGTCGCCGATCGTCTCCTCCAGTTCGGCCAGTGCCCGGTGGGCGGCGTTGGGTTGGGCCGCCCGGCATACCCCCAACCGGTACAGATACCACGACCACAACATGCGGGGATCACGTTGGAACGACTCGAAGGTGGCCAGCTCGGACGGCAGATACTCGACTGACCCGGCCGTCCAGTACCCCTCCTCCCCCCGGAACGTCGGGATCCCCGACTCGGCCGAAACCCCCGCCCCGGTCAGGAACACGATCAGACGGCGACCCTCCCAGACGCCCGCCAGGACATCGAGCACCTCGGGTGGAAGCGGCCAAACAGTCGACATCGGTCGGACAGTAGGTACTCCCCGGCGGATCTGTCACAACCCCTCGTCGGGTCGTCGCTTTGGCGAAGGAGCGTGAGGAATGCTCTTCTCAGGCGTGGTGAAGGCGGCATCGAATTGATGCCCCCGGCACTTGCCGCTCGTCGTCTGCTTCGTGGATGTGTCCGCTTTGCCGGCTGTGGCTGAGATGAGCGCGTTCTCGATGTGGACAACCGGCCTGGCGGCGTTGGTGCGTCGTGTGCCCGTCGATGGGCAAGGGCTCGACAAGTGAAAGCCCCTGCCGTGTGGCAGGGGCTTTCGGGATTCGTCTGATGCTCGTGCGCTGCAGTCACACCGGGATCACCTGCCAGACCCATGCCCAGACCCCAAGCGTCACAGCGCCGAGAGTGACGACACTGGAGGCTGCGACGACCCGAGTCGGCATGTCTCGCCGCTGGGTCACCATTGTGACCATCAGGGCGGTCGCCGAGACGATGGCTCCGGCGATGGCGATCTGAGCTGATCGGATAGGAGCCGGCAGGCCGGTGAACAACTTCATGACTTCAACCGTTGTCAGACCGTATCCGAGCGACACGATGAACGCTGTGACCAGTCCTCCGGTCGCAATGGTCAGCCATCGCATCGCCCCACGAGTCCTGCGGATGGCAACCACCGATCCAGCAACCACCATGAAGAGAGATACGCCGATGAGGGCGATGTTGAAGATCGTCGTCTCCCACCAGGCCGCTTGGCGGTAGCTGCCGGTGCCACCCTTGGTGGCGTAGGTGACATCGTCGGGGGCCCTGGTAGAAGACCGTTCCGTCGGCGTCGGTGTCGATGGAGAACTGTGAGACCAGGGCTTCCAGTCGAAGAAGGCTTCCGGTGTCGAGCCGGGTGGTCACGTAGACGCCAGGTCGGGCGTCGATGGTCTGTCCACTGCCGTCCGCCGTGGGCGCCGCATCGAAACTTGAAGGACCCGGGTAGAACCTTTCGACCAGCATCTCGTGCAGGTTCCGCATGAACCCGGTCTGGGGGGAAGGATCGCCCGTACCGACCATGGATTCACCGTTCACCGCCGTGTAGAACGCGACACCCTCGTCGGGAAGGATGGTCATGCGGTTGGAGGTGCCGATGCCGTTTCCTTCGTGATAGAGGGCCGACCGGTTCTCGTACCGCCACTCGGTCAGTCCGGTGGTGTAGGCACGGAGGCCCGGATACGGACCGGCCGGCGTGAGCAGCCCATCGCGTGTCGATTGCGAGAGGGGGCTGTCCTCGGCCAGCAAAGCGCCCATGAACCGTGCGATGTCGTTGCCGGTGGCGATCAGTCCCGCACCGGGCACCAGGTCCGGAGTGTCGATGGGATACGGCGCCAGGCCACTGCTGTTCCATGAGTAGCCGATGGCAATGTCGTCGGGGGCCGGCTGGCGGAAGGTTGCGGCGCTCATGCCCAGCGGTTCGAAGAGACTCGAGTGGGCAACCTCGGGGAACTCCCCGCCCATGGCCCCTGCCATTGCGGCTCCGGCCAGCGTGTAGCCGACACTCGAGTAGCTGGCGACGACGTCGGGGGCGAAAGAGCGGTCTGCGAGGTTCCGGACCCACTCGTCCAGGTCGTGCGCATCCGCCTTGTCGAGATGGTGACTTCCCACGAAGGCGTCGGGGTAGCCGCCTCGGTGCTGCAGCAACTGTCGCAACGTGCTGGCCGGCCCGTACCGGTCGGTCAGATCGATGTCGAGATAGGTGTCAACGGGTACGTCGAGATCGAGGTGGCCGTGTGCTGCGAGTTCGAGGCCCAGGGCAGCGGTGATCGGCTTGGAGATCGAGCCCATCCGCAGCGGCGTGTCGATGGTCATCTCACGCCCGGTGGTCGCATCGGCCAGGCCGAATGCCTCGGCAATGACAGTCCCATCAGCGTCGACCATGACGAACACCAGACCCGGAACTCCGGATGCGTCCATCTCTTCGGTCGCGAATGTGCGCACCGCTTCTTCCAGGCCGGACGGCCCTTCTGCTGCGATCGCACCGAGGCCAGGCAGAAACACCAGAGCCAGCAGGCCAAGAACTGCGATTGTCTTGCTTGCGTTTCTCATGTCACTCCTCTGTGACTCGCTTGACCACAATGTGGCTCAGTGAGGTCTAGGGCACATCGGGGGCGGCACCGGTTCGCTCTAAGGGCTGGCCCCGATGCGGCGGTTCGACCGATATACGAAGATGGGCTCATGCAGGCGATGACGACGAAGCCCGTGGCGGCTTGGCTGGCCGCCGCAGGGGTCATGGTCCTGGGGCTCGCCACGGGATGGGCTGCGTCAGCCTCGACCCTCCCGGGTGCCCCGTCGACCGCCGTCGTGAGGGCCGACGTCGCTGCGGGCTGGTCGTTCGTCGTCGTCGGAGCGGCGCTGTGGACCCGCTATCGCAGCAAACTGATCGGAGGACTGGCGATTGCGGTCGGGTTGGGCATATTCCTCCCCGACATCCGCTGGTTCGAAGGCAGTGTCCCCTGGACGCTTGGGTCGATGCTCACCGATGTCCACCTTGTTCTGCTCGCCTGGCTGGTCCTGGCATTTGCCGACGGTCGCCTCGATCGAGCTGAGCGTGGCTACGTCGCCTTCCTCAGCGCCTATTTCGTCGTGCTGGCGGTGGTCGGCCACCTCTTCGAGGATCCGAGGCCGGGGTGCCAGGAATGCCCGGCAAGCTTCATGCTCATACGCCCCGACGCAAAGTTGAACGACCTGATCTGGGGCGTCGGACAGGTGGGCAACCTGATCCTTATCGGGGTTCTCGTTGCGTTGATCATCCGGAAACGGAACTCCTCGAGTCAGGCGGCCCGGCGCGCCCTCAGCCCGGTCATCTGGGCCTTATGGCCGATCGCCTTGGCTCTGGTGCTGGCGTTCCTGGAACCCCTCGTCGGCTTCGGGGAATCCGGAGGCAAGGCAGTGCTGATGATCGAACGCCTGGCGCTGATTGCCTTCCCGGCAGCCCTCGTCGTCGGCATCGTGCGGTCCCGACTCGATCGGGCAAGGGTGGGAGATCTGGCTCTGGCGTTGGAGGACGCGATCACTTCCACCGAGTTGGAGGCAAGGATCGGTGAGGCAATGGGGGATTCGACGGCGCGCCTCGTGTTTCTGGCCGAGCACGGTGACGGCCTCATCGATACTCGAGGCAGGACGGTTCATGTTGGGGCGGACAGATCACGGGTGGTGATCCGGGCCGGCGATGGGACGGAGATCGGCGCAATTGTCTATGACCCGGCGGTCGACGAGGCCCTGGCCGCCTCCGTCGCGGCCACCGCCACTTTGGCGATGCGCAATGAGAGCCTTCGGGCGGAATTGCGAAGGCATCTGCTCGAAGTGGAGCGCTCGAGGGAGCGAATCGCCAAAGCCGCGATGGATGAGCGGCGGCGTATCGAACGGGATCTGCACGATGGTGCCCAGCAGGGTCTGCTGGCATTGGGAGCGCGTCTCGGCTCTATACGCGGTAAGGCGGACGGTGAGATGGGGCGACTTCTCGATGAGGCGATCTCCGATCTTCGGTCGACGGTGGACAGCCTGCGCGATTTCGCACGTGGAGTGCATCCGCCAATCCTCACCGACAGGGGCCTGGCGCCCGCCATCGAGACCCTGGCCGAGCGTTCCCCAGTCCCGGTGCATGTCGACGTCGAACCGGACCGGTTTCGTCCTGCCGTCGAGGCGGCTGCATATTTCCTGGTGGCTGAGGCTCTGACCAACGCCGCTCGACATGCCAAGGCGACATCTGTAAGGATCACAGCGTTCCGCACGGATGGTTGGCTGCATGTCGAAGTATCCGACGATGGAGACGGCGGCGCCGACATGGACGGTGGAACCGGGCTTCAGGGTCTACAGGATCGAGTCGAGGCGATCGGGGGACAGATGCAGGTCAGCAGCCCACTCGGTGAGGGAACGACGCTGAGGGCGAAACTGCCATGCGAGTGATGCTCGCTGAAGATTCGGTGCTTTTCAGGCAGGGCCTGGCCAGGCTGCTCGAGGACGGCGGGGTCGAGATCATCGCTGCGGTCGACGACGCCGAAGCGCTCATCCGCAGGATCAGAGCGGATCAGCCGGACGTGGCGATCGTTGACATCCGCATGCCTCCCACCCACACCACCGAAGGCATCCAAGCCGCAGTCGAGATCCGGTCGGCATTTCCCAACGTCGGCGTCCTCGTCCTGTCCCAACATGTCGAAACCGAGTATGCCGTCGAGTTGCTTCGAGACACGCGCGGGAGGGTCGGT
>DATCZS010000069.1:0-11137 GCA_036525795.1 Acidimicrobiia bacterium
AACCCGGAGGCCGAGATCCTCGGTTTCGCCGACGAGGGTGGTTTCGACCTGGTCGTGATCGGCGCCTCCAACCGGCCGATCACCAACAGCCCCTTCTTCGGCCACCGCGTGAGCTACATGATCGAGCGATCCACGATTCCCGTCATCATCGTGGCGCTGCCCTCTGCCCGGCGTTGAGGCGGTGGGGAGTCCCCGCATCGCCGGGCGGGTCCGGCTTCTCGGGTAGGATTCGTGGTGCCGTCGAACCCGATGGGAGAGATTCCGATCGCTGATCGGAACGCCGAAGGTGCAACCGACCCCGGAAACTCTCAGGCATCCAGACCATCGGTGAAGGCAACGCTGAACCCCGGGCGGGGAACAGCGGGGGCCCGCGAACGCAGGAGTGCGACATGGCCGGAACCCCATCCTTCGCCGATCGACACATCGGCCCCCGTGCCCAGGATCTCGAGAGGATGCTCGCCGAGGTTGGCGTGTCCGACCTCGATGCCTTGATCAGGTCGACGGTTCCCGCCGCCATT
The DNA here is from genome assembly GCA_036525795.1 of Acidimicrobiia bacterium. GTDB lineage: Bacteria > Actinomycetota > Acidimicrobiia > Spongiisociales > ZC4RG35 > DATCZS01. The sequence goes on from DATCZS010000069.1 coordinate 519, forward strand.
CTCACCGAGACCGAGCTCGCGTTGCCCGGGCCGCTCGACGAGGAAGAAGTGCTCGTCAGGCTGCGGGAGATCGCGGCCGGCAACCGGCCCATGCGTTCGATGATCGGTCTCGGCTACTACGGCACGGTCACCCCTCCGGTGGTCGCGCGCAACATCTTGGAGAATCCGGCCTGGTACACGTCGTACACCCCCTATCAGCCCGAGATCAGCCAGGGGCGGCTCGAGGCCTTGCTGAACTTTCAGACGATGGTCGCGGACCTCACAGGCATGGAGGTGGCGAACGCCTCCCTCCTCGACGAGGGCACGGCCGCTGCGGAGGCCATGGCGATGGCCCGGCGGCTCGATCGAACCGAGCGCCGGGTGCTCGTGGTCGATCCCGATTGCCTCCCCCAGACCGTCGCCGTGGTCGAGACACGGGCCGAGCCGCTCGGCATCGAGGTGCGGGTCGGGGATCCTTCCAGCTTCGAGGCCGAAACCGACTTCGCCGTGCTCGTGCAGTATCCGGGAGCCTCGGGGGTGGTGACCGATCACCGGGCGATGGCGGGCCGGGCCAACACGGAGGGGGTGGCGGTGATCGTGGCCGCCGACCTCCTGGCGCTCACGCTGCTCGAGGCTCCCGGGGCCTGGGGGGCGGACATCGTGGTCGGGTCGGCCCAGCGATTCGGCGTGCCGATGGGATTCGGCGGGCCGCATGCCGGGTACATCGCGACCTGGACTCGCAACGTACGAGCGCTTCCCGGCCGGTTGGTCGGGGTGTCCGTCGACAGCGGGGGCAGGCGGGCGTACCGGCTGGCGCTGCAGACGAGAGAACAGCACATCCGGCGCGAGAGAGCGACGTCGAACGTGTGCACCGCCCAGGTGCTGTTGGCGGTGATCGCCGGGTTCTATGGACTGTGGCACGGCCCGGAGGGCCTGAAGGCCATCGGTGAGCGCGTGCACGCCCACGCCGGGCGATTGCGGGCCGGTCTCGACGCGGCGGGTGTGAAGGTGGAGGGCGATTCCTGGTTCGACACGTTGACCGTGAGGACCGACCACAGGGCCGAGGAGATCCTCGGACGGGCCGTCGAGAGGGGGATCAACCTCCGGAAGATCGACGCCGACCGGGTGGGTATCGCCTGCGACGAGGTGACGTCGTCGGAGGAGGTCGAGGCGCTCTGCGAGGTGTTTGGCGCCTCTGCCCCTGCCGAGTACCCGACGGGGATCCCCCAGGGACTCCGGCGGGCCACTCCCTTCATGACGCACCCGGTGTTCTCCCGGTATCGATCGGAGCACGAGATGCTTCGCTACATGCGGTTGTTGGCGGACAAGGATCTGGCCCTGGACCGCACCATGATCCCGCTGGGATCGTGCACGATGAAGTTGAACGCCACCACCGAGATGGTGCCCATCACCTGGCCGGAGTTCGCCGACCTCCATCCGTTTGCCCCGCCCGGACAGACCCTCGGCTTCAAAACGCTGATCGATGAACTCGAGTCGATGTTGGTGGAGATCACCGGCTACGACGCCGTGTCGCTCCAGCCGAATGCGGGTTCGCAAGGGGAGTTTGCCGGCCTGCTGGCCATCCGGGCGTACCACCGCAGCCGGGGCGAGAGCGGGCGCGACATCTGTCTGATCCCCGAGTCGGCCCACGGCACCAACGCCGCCTCCGCCGTCATGGCGGGACTGCGGGTGGTCGTGGTGGCCTGCGACGACCATGGCAACGTCGATGTGGTCGATCTGCGGGCGAAGCTGGACGATCACCGCGACCGGGTGGCGGCGATCATGGTGACCTATCCGTCGACCCACGGCGTGTTCGAAGAGGGCATCGTCGAGGTGTGCGACCTCGTGCACGAAGCGGGGGGACAGGTGTACGTGGACGGCGCCAACCTCAATGCCCTGGTGGGGACCGCCAAGCCGGGATGGTTCGGCGCCGACGTGTCTCACCTGAACCTCCACAAGACGTTCACCATTCCTCACGGCGGTGGTGGACCGGGTGTGGGTCCGATCGGGGTGAAACAGCATCTGGCCCCATTCCTGCCCAATCACCCGCTTCGGCCAGACGCAGGCCCTCCGACGGGGGTCGGGCCGATCGCGGCCGCCCCGTGGGGGTCGGCGGGGATCCTCCCCATCCCATGGGTCTACCTGATGCTGATGGGACCGGCCGGTCTGCGCCGAGCGACCCAGGCGGCCATACTCGCCGCCAACTATGTGGCGCGGCGGGTGTCAGCGGCGTTTCCGATCCTCTACACCGGTGCCGGCGGATGGGTCGCCCACGAATGCATCATCGACCTCCGGCCGGTGACCAGGGAGACCGGAATCAGCGCCGAGGACGTGGCCAAGCGACTCGCCGACTACGGGTTCCACGCCCCGACGCTGAGCTTCCCGGTGATGGGCACACTGATGGTCGAACCGACGGAGTCGGAGTCCCTCGAAGAGCTCGACCGCTTCTGTGAGGCGATGCTGGCGATCCGCGCCGAGATCGACCGCGTGGCCGCCGGGGAGTGGCCCTCCGACGACAACCCTCTCGTCAACGCACCCCACACCATCGAGGACATCGCCGGGGAGTGGACCCATCCCTACACACGCTGGGAGGCCCTCTACCCGGTGGACGGGCTCAGGGGCCGGGTGTACGTCACCCCCGTGAGCCGCATCGACGGGGCGGCGGGCGACCGCCACCTGGTGTGCGCCTGCCCTCCGCTGGAGGCGTACGCCTCGGGCTGACGGGGCTCGTTCCCGGTCCCGGGGGGTGAGCCGCAGCCACATGGGTACCGAGGCCTCTAGGCTTCGGCCGGTGCCTGGGTAGGGCCGGCCGGCCATGCCCGAGTGAGGAGGCGTCGACGGCCGAAGCGAAGGGTCCGAACAGGTGCGGTTCAGAGGGCGATTGAGACTTCCGGACGACACGCAGTCGGGGATTCCGGTCGAGATGAGGCTCGACGACATCTACGTCGTGATCGTCTCGGGCCAGGAGACCCTGGGCGAGTGGCGAATGGACGACGTCGGCGTCGAGCGCCTCTTCTCGAACCAGTTCCTGCTCGACCTGGCCGGTGAGGAGATGGTGTTCATCGCCGACGATCCGCTCGGGTTCGCCTACGACGGCGTCGGACACATCGAGGAGACGTCCGGGCGGCTGAGCAAGCGCCGCCGGCTGCGCCGCAAGAAAGGGACGAAGGACCGCCCGGTGGCAGACTTCGTCGACCGGGAGCCTGCGGTGGATTCGGTTCCGGCAGAGCCCGCGGTGGAGCCTGCGCTGGAGCCTGTGGTGGAGCCGGCCCCGGTGGAGCCTGTGGTGGAGCCTGCGGTCGAGCCTGCGGCGGAGTCGGTCCCGGTGGAGTCCGCGGTCGAGTCGCCGTCGACCCCGTCGTTCCGGGTGGTGTACCAGCCGACCGAGGTCGAGGCTGACGAGGTCGGCGAGGAGCCCCCAACCGAGCGAGAGGTCCCGACCGAGCGGGAGGTCCCAACCGAGCGGGAGCCGGCAGCCGCACCCGAGACGCCGGCGACCGAAGAGACTCCCGTCACCGCCGAGCCTCCAATCGAGGTCGAAGAGGTCGTGCCGACCGCCACCGCAGCCTTCGTCGACACAGAGCCGTCACGGGAGGCGGACACCGCCGCCTCCTCGCCGCCGGTGATCGATGCACCCGCGCTCGCCGACGAACAGCCGCCGGAGGTGTCCTTTGAGGAGGAGTTCGTGATCGAGGAGGTGGATGGAGGTGCGGCCTCTGCCACGTTCGAGTCCGCGTTCACCTCGCGGCCGGTCCTCCCGGCTCTCGAATCGGCTCCGGCAGAGCCTGGCGCGGCGGAGGGGTCCGCCGATGATGACGCGGCACCACCGCATTCCGACCGCGAGCGTCCCGAGTCGGACGCCGAGACCTCCGAGTTGTTTCCCCAGCCGCCCGCCCCGGCGACGCCCCAGCCCGAATCCCAGCCCCAGCCCGCATCCCAGAGCCAGCCCGCATCCCAGAGCCAGCCCGAGTCCCGGTCCCTCTCTCAGTCCGCACCCCAGCCGGCTCCCACGGTGGCTGCGGGCGAGGCCGATGCCGCCCACTCGCGTCAGGAGCGCCGTTCTCGGCGAAGACGGCGGGAGGAAGAGCCGGCTCACGAACACCTGTATCAGGAGAAGGCCGCCGTCGGCGGGCTCATCCGCCGGGTGTGCTCGGAGTGCGGACACGTGTCCTTCGGCTCGCAAGACATCTACGAGTCCTGGTGATGGCCTGGGATCCGGGGCATCCCGAAGTCCATCCGTCTGCCTTCGTTGCCGACACCGCCCGCGTTCACGGGAGGGTCACGATCGCTCAGGACGCCGTGATCATGTTCGGAGTGGTGATCAGAGCGGAGTTCGACGCGATCACCGTGGGGGTCGGCACGAACATCCAGGACAACGCGGTGGTGCACTGTGATGCGGGGGTGCCGACACTGATCGGCTCGGCGAGCACGGTGGGTCATGCCGCGGTGGTCCACGGAGCGGTGATCGGCGACCGCTGCCTCGTCGGAATCGGGGCGATGGCGCTCAACGGCTCCGAGTTGGGGGAGGGGGCATGGTTGGCGGCCGGCTCGGTGCTCACCGAAGGCCGGAGTATCCCGCCCTGGACGCTGGCGATGGGGGCGCCGGCCAAGCCGGTTCGAGAGCTCACCGAGGACGAGGTTGCCCGTCAGGCGTCCGGAGCAGCCGACTACCAACGCCTCCGACGGCTCTACCTCGACCGCACCCGGGGTTCGACAGACTGATCGGCGACCGCGGTCGGCAGGGTCGGAGCCACTCGACTCGGGGGTCCACCGAGTCGGCGGTCGAAAAAGAGTGACACGGGTTTCGCCCGACCGGTGGTCACCGCGTGACCGACCCTCTACCCTCCTGTGGGTGTCGATCGTTCCGGTCATCATGTCTGGCGGAGTGGGGACCCGGCTGTGGCCGTTGTCTCGGCGGCTGTCGCCCAAGCAACTCCACAAGCTCGGTGGGGATCGCACCATGATCCAGGCCACGGTGCGGCGCCTCGACGGGCTTGCAGGTTTCTCCGGGCCGCTGGTCGTCGCGTCCGTCTCGCATGTCGATGAGATCCGCCGCCAACTCCAGGAGGTCGGTCGCGAGCCTGCTCTCGTCATCGGCGAGCCTGAAGGTCGCAACACGGCGGCCGCCGTCGCTGCTGCCGCGTTGTCGGTCGAGCTCGATGATGTGCTCGTCGTGCTTCCCGCCGACCACGTCATCAACGACGTCGAAGCCTTCCACCAGGCGCTCGAGGTGGCGATCGGGGCAGCGGCGAGCGGCCGGCTGATCACCTTCGGGGTGGTGCCGACCCGGCCCGCCACCGGGTATGGATACATCCGGGCATCGGGATCCGGCACGATCGAGACCGTCGAGGAGTTCGTGGAGAAGCCCGACCTGGAGACGGCCCGCCGCTACGTGGCCTCGGACGGCTATCGCTGGAACTCGGGGATGTTCGTCTTCCCGGTTGCGGCCCTCATCGAGGAGATGGAGCGATTCTGTCCGGCAGTGCTCGAGGGGGTTCGACATGCCCTCGGCACCTCTGAAGTCAGCGACGGCGTGGTCCGGCTCTCCGACGCCTTCTCCGCGGTGACGGCCGTGTCGATCGACCACGCCGTGATGGAGCACACCGATCGGGCCACAGTCGTCTCTCTCGATGCGGGATGGAACGACATCGGATCGTGGGACGCGCTGTGGGAGATCGGCCGCAAGGACTCCCGTGCCAACGTCGTCGAAGGCGATGCCGTGCTCCATGACGTGACAGGGTCCTATGTCCGGGCCGAGCACCGAATGGTCGCGGTGATCGGCCTGTCGGACGTGGTGGTGGTGGAGACGGAAGACGCCGTGCTGGTGGCGCCCCGTAACCGGGCTGAAGAGGTCAAGGCGCTGGTCGATGGCCTGGCGTCTGACGGCCGGCCGCACCTCACCTGACCCGGGTCGTTCGAGTGTCGCCTGCGTTGGCCGCCGCCCTAGCATCGCGGGCATGAAGCGTCCCAGCCTGGCCCTCGCAACGCTCGCCCTGGTTCTTGCCGGATGCGTCGAGGGGGTCGACGAGAACGCCGGCGGGGAGGAGATCTACGCCGCCATGTGCGCCAGGTGCCACGGTTCGGATCTGGAGGGGGGAGTGGGCAATGCCCTCGGGTCAGGTTCGGCGCTGGCCGACAAGCCGGACGCATACCTGATCGCGTCGATCACCGACGGGCGGGGCAGGATGCCGGCATTCCGTTCTTCGCTCACCGCCGAGCAGATCGACCGGGTGGCTGCCTACCTGAGGGAGCAGCAGGCAGGATGAGCCTGGGAGACGTCGACTTCCACTCTGTGCGCATCCCCATGCGGGTGCGTTTTCGTCGGGTCACATGGCGAGAGGCGGTGCTCATTCATGGACCGGCGGGGTGGGGCGAGTTCAGCCCATTCCCCGAATACCCCCCGGTGGTGACCGCCCGGTGGCTGGCGGCGGCTCTGGAGTCTGCTGTGTCGACGTGGCCACCGGCTGTGCGCGACGCCGTTCCGGTGAACGTGACCGTCCCGGCGATCGAACCCGAGCAGGCGTTCCACTACGTCGTCGAGTCGCGTTGCGCGACTGCCAAGGTGAAGGTGGCGGAGCCGGGCGAGAGCGAGGAGGACGACATCGCCCGAGTCGAGGCGGTGCGTCATGGCCTCGGCCCCGAGGGAAGGCTGCGGATCGACGTGAATGCCGCATGGTCGGTGGAGGAGGCAGTTCGCCGGATCGACCGTCTTCGGCAATACGACCTGGAATACGTCGAACAGCCGGTCGCAACGATCGATGAGCTGCTCGAGCTGAGACAGCGCATCGAGGTCCCGATCGCAGCGGACGAGGCGGTCCGCCAGTCCTCCGACCCGATGGAGGTCGTCGAACGCGGTGCCGCCGACATCCTCGTGTTGAAGGTGCAGCCGCTCGGCGGGATCCGGCGGGTGCTGGAGCTGGCCGAGCGCAGCGGCTTGCCGGTGGTGGTGTCATCCGCGCTGGAGACCTCGGTGGGGCTCTCCGCCGGTCTGGCAGCCGCCGCCGCCCTCCCCGAGCTGCCGTATGCCTGCGGATTGGCGACCGGGACCCTCCTCGACGGCGACGTGACGCTCGACCCTCTGGTCCCCGTCGAGGGACGCATCGAGGCGCGCAGGGTGGAGCCGGATCCGGATCTGCTCGATGAGTGGGCGGCAGACCGGGAGACCGAGTCGCGTCTCATGCGCAGGCTGCGAGACGCGGCGGAGCTGTTGACGTGAGCGCTCCGAACGTGACTGTGGCGGCTGCTCGGATCCTCATCGACGAACTGTGTCGCAACGGTGTGCGCCACGCGGTGATCGCCCCCGGATCCCGGTCCGCCGCGCTGGCCATGGCCGCTGTCGAGCACCCGGACGTGTCTGTCGCGGTGGAGATCGACGAGCGCTCTGCCGGGTTTCTCGCGATCGGCATCGCCCGCGAACTGGGGAGACCGGCAGTCGTGATCACCACTTCGGGGACGGCGGTGACGAATCTCGCCCCGGCGGTCGCCGAGGCCGACATCGACTGCGTCCCGATGATCCTCCTCACCGCCGACCGCCCCCCGGAGCTGCACCACGTCGGCGCCAACCAGACCATCGACCAGGTGAAGGTCTTCGGCGACAGAGTGCGCTGGTACTGCGGAATGGGCGTGCCCGAGCCGCGGGCGGACGCCAACGCCATGTGGCGCTCGACCGTGTGCCAGGCGGTGGCGAGGGCGACCGGCGCCGCCGGTGCGCTCGGTGGCCCTGTGCACCTCAATCTTCCATTGCGTGAGCCGTCTGTGCCGCTCACCGACGACGGGCGAACACGGGGGCTTTCGTTCGAACACGACACAGCCGGTCGACCGGGCTCTCTTCCCTGGACCCGATTCGGGAAACCGGGGCGGGAGACGCCGGAGCCGGGAGTGGTCGACGCCGAGCGGGTGGTGGTTGCGGTTGCGGCGGACGCCCAGCGGCGCGATCTCGTCGAAGTGGCGGCATCGCACGGCTGGGTGGTGATTGCAGAACCGCAGTCGGGCGCCCGCACTGCCGGGGCCATCACCACCGCCCATCACCTCCTCCAGGATGAGGGCATCGCCGCGGATCTCACGGCAGACGTGGTGATCGAGGTCGGAAGGGTCGGGCTGTCGCGGCCGGTACGGGCATTCCTCGACCGGGCGGAGACCCGAATGGTGTTCGATCGCCGGTGGGTCGATCCCTCCCGAACCGCGGCCGTGTGGGGCTCGGCGGGAATCCCGTGGCCGGCGGCACCCCGGGGCGAAGGGCATTGGCTCGACACGTGGCGTTCGTTGGAGCGGAAGGCGCGAGCCGCCCTCGACCGGGCTCTGGACGACTCGGGCCTGACCGAACCGCGGGTCGCCCGCGACGCGGCACGAGCGGTTCCCGACAACGGGCGCCTGGTTGTGGCCTCCTCGATGCCGATCCGTGATCTCGATCTCACCATGGGACCCTCACCCGTCAAGGTCGTGGCCAATCGGGGTGCATCGGGCATCGACGGGTTCGTGTCGACCGCCCTCGGAGTGGCCGCGGTGACGGAGGGCCCCACCGTGGCGCTCGCGGGAGACCTCTCGATCCTGCACGACTCGAACGGATTCCTGGTGCGCCCCCGGCCGGATGCGGTGTTCGTGGTGGCGAACAACGACGGCGGCGGGATCTTCTCGTTCCTGCCCCAGGCGGAATTCACCGACAGCTTCGAGCAGGTGTTCGGGACGCCCCATGGCCTGTCGTTCGCCGACCTTGCCGGGCTTCATGGACTTGAGTACCGGTCGATCGAGGATGCGACCGAGCTCATCCCCGCCGTCGGACGCGGCATCGCAGAAGGCGGCCTCCACCTGATCGAGATCCGGACCGATCGCGCCGCCAACGTCGAACACCATCGTGCCCTGACCAGAGCGGTTCTCTCGGCTCTGTGATCTCTGTACGAGGTCCCGAGCCCCGGCCCGGTCGGACCCGGGCTCGACTCACTCGAACGCCGACTGCATCGCCAGTAGCTTGATGCGCGTTTCTTCCAGTTCGTTCTCCGGAAGCGATCCCTCCACGATCCCGGCCCCGGCGAACAGTCTGGCGCGGGCGCCTGAGAGCTCGGCGCAGCGGAGGGCGATGGCGAACGCTCCGTTGCTGGCGGCGTCGAACCATCCCACCGGGCCGGCATAGCGGCCCCGGTCCATCTGCTCGAGCTCACGGATCAACTCGACGGCGCGTTCGGTGGGAGTCCCCCCGACGGCGGCCGTCGGATGAAGCCGCTCGATCAGTTCGAGTATCGGGTGCCGTCGCGCCAGTGTCCCGGCGAACCGCGTGGCGAGGTGCTGAACATTGGCCAGCTTGAGCAGTGTCGGTTGGGCATCGCGCTCGAGGCGGTCGCACACCTCGCCCAGGGCGCGGCCGACCGACTCCGCAGCGGACTCGTGCTCGCGGCGGTCCTTGTCGGATGCGAGAAGCTCCCTGCCGATGCGCTCGTCCTCGACGGCGTCGGGAGATCTGCGTGCCGATCCGGCCAGGGATTGTGATTCGACCGTGCGGTCCCTCATCTCGAGCAGCAGTTCGGGAGAGGCACCGACGAGCCCGTCGACGAGGAACGTGAAGCACTCCGGGAAGCGGTCGCGGAGCCGGGACACGAGGCGCATGTGATCGAAGGGGCTCTTCGACCACAGGGCGAAGTCGCGGGCGAGCACGACCTTGGAGATGGCGCCCTCCGCGATCCGGTCGATCGCCTCGGCGACTGATTCCAGCCAGAGCATGTCGGGGATCGATGTGCCGGCAAAGCGGGGACGGTCCGTGGGCGCGCCGACCCGGGATACCGGCGCGTCGAGGACCAGCGCCGCCTCGGCCGAGCCCGTGGTGGTGGTGAACCACACCTCGCCCGAGCGCCCCACGATCAACTCGGGGATCACCAGCACCGATCCGGCGCTGCGCTCGTCGAAGGTGAAGCTGGCAAAGGCGACAGGCCCTGTGCCCGGCAGACGGACCGGGTCGTCGACCTGTGCGTTCGCCACCCACTGGTCGAACGCCGCCTCGGCGCGCCCGAACCGTTCCGGGCCGAACCCGGCGGCCAGCCGGTGGGCCCGGCCCCATCCGAACAGCTCGATATCGGGGCTGATCCACACCAGATCCGGTCGGTGGCCGAGGGGATCTTCCGGCCGGCCGATGGGCCGGGTGCGAATCGGGGTCACGAGTCGGTCAGCCTGCGGTGGGCGCCTTCGATCAGGAGTCGCCGGAAGTGCCCGCCGACGAGGCTCGACGTGGCGGGGAGCATGCTGCGGAAGGCGTCGACCAGTCGGACGGCCGCTTCGGCGTCGTCGGAGGCCGTGGCTTCCACCGAATCCCTCACGTAGCGGGAGAAGATCTCGACCGCGCGCTCTGCCATCGGCCGCATCACCTCGTCCATGTCGCGGGCAAGTCCCATCAGTTCCGCCAACGGAAGCCCTGCCTGGATCAAGGCCAGTCCGGCCTTGACGGTGTCGGCATCGCGCGGGTCGAAGAGGGGCTGGTCGCCATCCATACGGGCCAGGAGCAGCCCCTCCCGCGCCAGCATCTCGAGGAGGGGTTCGGAGATGCCGCTCGACGCAGCCAGGTCCGCGAGGCTCACGAGCCTCGCATCGTCTCCGCCCTCCTCCAGTGCGTCGAGAAGAGCGCGATCCCAGGGGTCGAGGTCCTTGGGCCTTCCGGT
>DATCZS010000070.1:0-14124 GCA_036525795.1 Acidimicrobiia bacterium
GCCGTACGGGACCTCGATGCCCTGGTGTCGAGCGGCGGGGCCACAGAGGAGCAGGCCGAGGCGCTCCGGCGGGCCGTGTCGACCCGGAGGAACCTGATCGTCTCCGGCGGCACCGGAACCGGCAAGACCACGCTGCTCAACGTGCTTTCCGGGCTGATCCCCGATGGCGAGCGGACCGTCGTCGTCGAGGACGCCGCCGAGCTGAAGCTCGTGGGCCACGTCGTCCGGCTCGAGAGCCACCCTCCCAACGCCGAAGGGGCGGGCGGGGTGCGGCTGGACGAGTTGATGCGGTCGGCGCTCCGTCTGCGGCCCGATCGGATCGTGCTGGGAGAGGTGCGGGGAGGGGAGGCGCTGCAACTCCTCACGGCATTCAACAGCGGTCACTCCGGGTCGATGTCCACCGTGCACGCCAACGATCCCCGTCAGGCGCTGCGCCGTCTGCAGACCCTGGCGATGGCGGCGGATCGCTCACTCTCTCCCGATGTCGTGGCGCGCCAGATGGAGGACGGGATCGATGTCGTCGTCCAGCTCGCCCGTGGCGGCGACGGCGTGCGCCGGGTGGTCGAGGTGGCGGTCGCGCCATGGTGACGGGGGTCCTCGTGGCCGGGCTGTTGCTGGGCGCCCCGATCCTTCCTGTGGCGCTGGTGGCGGGCATGTGGTGGGCGCCGATCCCGACGTTGCTGGCGCTGGCTCCGGTGATCGCCGCCGGGCGCATCGCCCGGTCGAGGAGCGTTCGGCGCCCGGCGGAGTTGCAGCTGCTCGATGTGGCGGCAGATCTGCGCAGTGGAATGACCCTGCGCGCTGCCCTGGCGGTGGAGGGCCGTATGCCCGATGCGGTGGTGCGCATGGCTGCCGGAGGCCGGCCGGTCGCCGACGTGGTCGCCGCGATGGTGTCGTCCCGGGTGCCGGGGGCCCGGCTGCTGGCGCCATCGCTGTCGCTGGTCGGTGAGACCGGCGGGTCCGCGGCCGGCGTGTTCGAGGCGGTGGCGGGCATGTTGATCGACGACGACCTGGTGAAGCGGGAGACACGGGCCGCCGCCACCGGTCCGCTCGCCCAGGCGCTGGTGGTGGGAGGCGTGCCCGTGGTGGCGCTGGCGTGGTCGGTGCTGTCCGGTTCGTTCGGCGCGGCGCTGGGCGGGGGCGGCCTCGGTGCGGTGTTTGCGGCGGTGGGAGGGGTCCAGGTGCTGGCCGGAGCCTCGCTGGTGTGGCTGCTGATCAGGCGGATGGGCCGGTGGCGCTGATGCTCCTTCTCGCCGCGGCGCTGGGATTCTCCGATCTGGCCGCTCCCCGCTTCGAGCGGCCCCGGCGTTCGCCGGTCGACGGTGCGGCGGATCTGGATCAAGCCGCCCGCCTGCTGCTGGTGGCGGTGTCATCCGGGATGCCTCTCGCCACCGCGCTGGTATCGGTGTCTGCCGGCATCTCGGGACCGATCGCGGATCAGTTCGCCGAGGTGGCGCGGCTGTCCCGTCTCACCGGGATGTCGAGAGGGCTGCTCGGCGCGGGACCGGAATTGGCGCCCCTGGCGGCGATGCTCGCCAGGGCGCACGTGTCCGGCGCATCGGTCGCCAAGACGTTGCAGGCGTTCCTGGAGGCGCGGAGACGTGTGGCGGTGTTCGACGCCATCGGCCGGGCGAGGCGGCTGGGGGTGGCTCTCGTCATCCCGCTCACCCTGCTGCTGCTTCCGGGTTTCGGGCTGGTGGTGTTCGGCCCGTTCATCGCCGGAAACCTCGGCGAGTTCCTCGGCGGCGGGTGACCCGGCCCCTTTCGTTCAACCGCTTCCCCCCGGCGCCGGCCGGAAGCCGGCTCGAGGAAAGGAGCATCGACATGACGATGCGGATGTGGGCGGCGCTGGTCGCCCGGTTGGATGGTGACGAACGTGGTCAGGGGACCATCGAGTACGTGATGGTCATGCTGGCAGTGACGGCGGTGGCGGTGGCCTTGATCTCGTGGGCCAGGAGCGGGTCGGGCAAGTCGATCCTGAATGGACTGTTCGAGGATGTGATCGGATGGGTGACCGGCGCCGCCCGCAAGCTCCGGTTCTGACCCGACAGGACGGGTCGCTGACCGTGGAGGCGGCACTGCTGATCCCGCTGATCCTCGTGGTGGCGCTGGCGTGCTTCGAGGTGGTCGCAGTCGTCTCGGTCAGGCTCGAAATGGTGGCCGCAGCCCGCGAGGGTGCGCGGGTGGCGGCCACCGTTCCTGCTCCCGAGCGGGCCGTGGAGGCGGTGCGCGAGACTCTGGGCGGGGATCTCGGCGCCCGAGTCCGGGTCACCGTCCGGCGTTCGGCGGTCGTGGGGTCCCCGGCCGTGGTCGCCGTCGCGGTCGTGCAGCCCTTGCGAACACCGCTGCTGTCTGCGATCAGGGTCCCGATACGGGTCGAGGCGACCATGCGGGTGGAGCGGTGAGGTGGGGCGAGCGAGGGTCGGCGACGCTGGTGGCGGTGATCGTGTGCGGTCTCGTGGTCGTGCTGTCTTTCGCGCTGGTGGAGGCGACGATCCTGGCCGGCGACCGTGTGGCTGCCCAGACCGCGGCGGACGCCGCCGCCCTGGCGGCCGCCCCCGCCACGTTTCCCGCGCTGCGATCGGGGGTCCCGGAGGACGCCGCCAGGAGGTTCGCCGCCGCCAACGGGGCGCGACTGGTGGCGTGCGAATGCCGGGTGGAGTCCCGGCCGGTGGCGAGGACGGTGCGGGTCGTCGTGGAACGGATCCGCGACGTTCCCCTGTGGGGGAGGGTGGCGGTCAGGGCCGGCGCCTCGGCGGAGTTCGACCCTATGGCGGCGCTGGACCCATAATCGGGTCGTGTCTGGCGGAAACACCCCTGCGGTCGTGGCGCTGACGAGATCCCGGGTCCCGTTCACCCCACACGAGTACGAGTTGGCCGCATCGGAGGCGACCTACGGCGAGTCTGTGGCCGCCAGCCTCGGTGTTGCGCCACACCGTCTGTTCAAGACGCTGGTGGCGGAGGTGGACGGCCGGCACGTGGTGGCGATCGTGCCCACCCACCTGCGTCTCGGGCTGAAGGCGCTGGCATCGGCGGCCAGAGGGAAGAAGGCGAAGATGGCGGACCCGGCGGACGCCGAACGGCTGACCGGGTATGTCACCGGCGGCATCAGCCCATTCGGACAGAAGCGGCGGATGCCCGTGTTCGTCGATTCGTCGGTGAACGACCACGCCACCGTGTATGTGAGCGGCGGCCGACGCGGCCTGCAGGTGGAGGTGGGGCCGGCGGACCTCGTCGCCCTGCTCGGTGCGGTAGAGGTGGCCGACCTCGGAGTCTGACGGTCCCAGGGTCTGATGGCCCCGGGGTCTGACGGTCCCCGGGTTTGACGGCCCCGGGGTTTGACGGCCCCGGGTTTGACGGCCCCAGGCTCCGACGGTCAAGAGTCTGATGGCCCCGGGTCTGACGGTCCCAGGGTCTGATGGCCATGGCGCGAGAGAGGGCCCGGATGACGCCGGGCCCTCTCCTCGGTTCGCTTGTGGTTTCAGAGTTCGCCGGCGTCGCTCCCGCAGACCGTCTCGGTGATCAGCCGCGTCACCACGTATGGATCCATGTTGGCGTTGGGGCGCCGGTCCTCGATGTACCCCTTGCCGTCCTGCGCCGTCTGCCAGGGGATGCGCACCGATGCGCCCCGATCGGACACGCCGTAGCTGTAGTGGGTCCACGGGGCGGTCTCGTGGAGGCCGGTGAGGCGGTGCTCGATCTCCGCGCCGTAGTGCTCGATATGGAGATCGTGGCGCGTTCCGAGCGCCTCGGCGGCGGCCACGATGGCGTCGTAGTTGTGGCGCATGTCGTTGGTCGAGAAGTTGGTGTGGGCCCCGGCCCCGTTCCAGTCGCCCTTGACCGGCTTGGGGTCGAGGGTGGCGGTGATCCCGTAGTTCTCGCCGATGCGGTACAGCAGCCAGCGCGCCAGCCACAGCTGGTCGGAGACCTCGACCGGGCCGAGCGGGCCGACCTGGAACTCCCACTGGCCGATCATCACCTCGGCGTTGACCCCGCTCAGCGAGATGCCGGCCTCCAGGCACGCCTTCATGTGGTCTTCGACCACCGGGCGCCCGAAGATCTCGTCGTCTCCGACGCCGCAGTAGTACCCACCCTGGGGAGCCGGATAGCCGCCCTGGGGGAAGCCGAACACGCGTCCCTCTTTGAAGAACGTGTACTCCTGTTCGATCCCGAACCACGGCTCGTACGAGGCGTACTTCTCGGCGGTGGCCACCGTCGCCGCCCTGGTGTTGGTGGGATGCGGCTGGAGGTCCGTGGTGAGCACCTCGCACAGCACGAGAACGTTGTCGCCCCCACGCACCGGATCGGGGATGATCTTCACCGGATTCAGCACGCAGTCCGACTGGTTGCCGGGAGCCTGGTTGGTCGAAGAGCCGTCGAAGCCCCAGACCGGTGGTTCGGTGGGGCTGTCGATGATCTTGGTCTTGGAGCGAAGCTTCTTGGTGGGCTCGCTCCCGTCGATCCAGATGTACTCAGCTTGGAAGGCCACGGTTCTCCCTCTCGAAGATCGGTGACGGAAGGTCACAGTTCCGGACGGTACGGACCGACCATGCCAGCCGGGGATTACCGACCGGTCAACCGAATGTGAATGTCGTGTTTCGGGCCCCCCTCCCCCCGCCCGAGGGCGAGGCTTCGCCGCTGACCGCAGCCATTTCGCGGCCAACTACCCTCCCGTGACAGCAGTCGAAACATCAAGGAGCACCCCCATGGGAACGCCGATCACGATGGGGCCGGATGGCCTCAACGTCCCTTCCGACCCGATCATCCCGTTCATCGAAGGCGATGGGATCGGGCCAGACATCTGGGCCGCCTCTGTGCGCGTGTTCGACGCCGCCGTCGAGAAGGCCTACGGCGGTGCCCGGAAGATCGACTGGATGGAGGTCCTCGCCGGGCAGAAATCCTTCGATCAGACCGGGTCGTGGCTGCCGGACGAGACCGTCGACGCGTTCCGCAACTACCTCGTGGGGATCAAGGGCCCGCTCACGACGCCGGTGGGCGGCGGAATCCGCTCTCTCAACGTGGCGCTGCGCCAGCTGATGGACCTGTACGCCTGCGTCCGGCCGGTCCGCTGGTTCAGCGGCGTTCCCTCGCCGGTGAAACAGCCCGAGCTGGTGGATATGGTGATCTTCCGGGAGAACACCGAGGACGTCTACGCCGGCAAGGAACTCGAGGCGAATTCGGCGGAGGCCCTCAAGCTGCTCGGCTACCTCGAGGCGGAGTTCGGATGGGAGATCCGCAAGGACTCGGGTGTCGGGATCAAGCCGGTGTCGATCACCGGCTCCAAGCGGCTGATCCGGGCTGCCATCAAGTACGCCCTCCAGAACGATCGCAAGTCGGTGACCCTCGTGCACAAGGGCAACATCATGAAGTTCACCGAGGGGGCGTTCCGCAGCTGGGGCTACGAACTGGTGAAAGAGGAGTTCTCCGACGTGGCGGTGTCGTGGGAGGACTGCGGCGGCGACCCGGGCGACAAGCTCCTCGTCCAGGACGTCATCGCCGACGCCATGCTCCAGCAGATCCTGACCCGCCCCGCCAGTTACGACGTCATCGCCACGATGAACCTCAACGGTGACTACATCTCGGATGCGCTGGCGGCACAGGTGGGTGGCATCGGGATCGCTCCGGGCGGGAACATCAACTACGACACGGGTGTGGCGGTGTTCGAAGCCACCCACGGGACCGCCCCCAAGTACGCCGGTCAGGACAAGGTCAATCCCGGGTCGGTGATCCTGTCTGGCGAGATGATGTTCCGCTACCTCGGCTGGCGGGAGGCGGCCGACCTCATCGTCAACGCCCTCGAGGCGACCGTCGAGGCGAACATCGTCACCTACGACTTCGCCCGACTCATGGATGGCGCCACCGAGGTGAAGACCTCCGAATTCGGCTCGGCGATGATCGAGCGGATGTGAAGCGGAGCGATCAGCGATCAGCGATCACCGATCGGCCGGAAAGGCGAGTCGACTGAACTTCGATCATGTGGCGATCGCAGTGCGGGATCACCGGGAGACGCTGCGCGGGCTGACCGGGCTGCTCGGAGCGAAGGTCATCTCGGGAGGGACGCCTCCTCGATCCGGGTTTCGAGCGCTTCAGGCGCGGGTGGGTCTCCACGGGATGACCATCGAGGTGCTCGAACCGTGGGCGGCGGAGCACAACGACTTTCTCGTGCGGTTCCTCGAGACGTCGGGGGAGGGGGTTCACCACGTCACGTTCAAGGTCGACGACGTCGAGGCGGAACTCGAGCGCCTGCGCAGCCACGGGATCGAGCCGGTCGCCGTCGACTTTCGCGATCCCGGATGGCGCGAGATGTTCATCCATCCGCGGGACTCGCACGGCACCGTGATCCAGATCGCCCAGCCAGGCTGGAAGACGCTGCCGATGGACCGGTGGCTGGCCGGGCTGCCATCCACCGAACAGCACTGGGGCGGGGAGCCGTGGTGGGACCGGGCGGCGATGCTCGACTCGGATCGATCGATCGACCTGGTGCGCATGGTCATCGCTACGCCAGACGTCTCAGGTGCTGTCGAGTTCTACGGGGGTCTGCTCGGTGCTGCGACCGCTCCCGTCGGATCGTCAGTCGACTGCCGCTGGGACGGCGGGACCATCAGGGTGGAGCCGTCGGCGGCCGGCCGTGCGTCGGTGGCGCGTCTCGAGGTCGCCGGGGCCGAGTGGATGGAGCAGACGATCGCCGGTGCTCGTTTCGTCGCCGGTTCCTGATTGGGCTCTGGGCGGCTCAGCGCCCATGATGGTCCGGTACCAAGCGAAGGACCGATGATGGAGATGCAATACCGCCGCATGGGCAGCGCCGGGGTCAAGCTGAGCGTGCTGTCGTTCGGGTCGTGGGTGACCTTCGGCACGCAGATGGATCTCGACCGCGCCATGGCGTGCATGCAGGCCGCCTACGACGCCGGAGTGAACTTCTTCGACAACGCCGAGGTGTATGCCGGCGGCGAATCGGAGCGGTTGATGGGCGAGGCCCTCTCCGCCTTCGGCTGGCCCCGCCACTCCTACCTGGTCTCGACCAAGTTCTTCTGGGGCATTCACGACGGGCCCAACACGCGCAGCACGCTCAACCGGAAGTACCTGATGGAGGCGATCGATCATTCCCTCGAGCGGCTCAAGCTCGACCACGTCGACATCGTCTACTGCCACCGGCCGGACCCCGAGACCCCGATCTCTGAGACCGTGTGGGCGATGTCGGACATCGTCGGGAGCGGCCGGGCGCTCTACTGGGGAACGTCGGAGTGGAGCGCAGACGAGATCAGGGCGGCAGACGAGTTCGCCGAGCGCCATCATCTGCGGAGGCCGGTGGTGGAACAGCCCGAGTACAACCTGCTGCACAGAGACAAGGTCGAGCGCGAGTACGCCCGGCTCTACGACGACATCGGTCTGGGCACCACCACCTGGAGCCCGCTCGCATCGGGGCTCCTCACCGGGAAGTACCTCGACGGGGTCCCCGAAGGCAGCCGGGGGGCGATCGCCAAATTCATGAAGAGCGACATCGAAGACGAGGACCTGCGGGCGAAGGTGCGCGCCTGGGTGGATCTGGCATCCGAGGTCGACTGCACCCCCGCCCAGCTCGCCCTGGCCTGGACGGCCCGCAACCCCAACGTGTCGTCGGTGATCACCGGTGCCACCAGTCCCGAGCAGGTGGTCGAGAACATGGCCGCCCTCGACGTGCTGGATGCGCTCGACGACGAGCTGGTGGGGAGGATCGAAGCGATCTTCTAGGCCGCCGACCTTCGGTCCGCAGCAGCAATCAGCGATCAACCGTCGGCGATCGGCCAGACGCTGCAGTCTGGCGCAACGGGCACGGTCGCGCATGCCCCGCGATCCGCGGACATCACGAGGGAGCCGATTGCCGATCGCCCGGGGGCCGACCGGCGGGTGGCCCCCCCGTATGTGACCTGATGCCCTGATCCGGCGCGGTTTCGCCTCGCTAGCCTCGCGGCCATGACTACTCCTATGCGTGTTGCCGTCACCGGCGCGGCCGGCCAGATCGGATATGCCCTCTTGTTCCGCATCGCCTCCGGGCAGATGCTCGGCCCGGATCAGCCTGTGATCCTCCAGATGCTGGAGATCCCTCCGGCGCTCCCCGCTCTCGACGGGGTGGGGATGGAACTCGACGACTGCGCGTTCCCGCTGCTGGCGGGGATGGTGAAGACGGCGGAGCCCGAGGAGGCGTTTGCCGAAGCCGACGTCGCGCTTCTGGTGGGCGCCATGCCCCGCAAGGCGGGAATGGAGCGCTCCGACCTGCTCGAGGCCAACGGTGCCATCTTCACCGTGCAGGGCAAGGCGTTGAACGCCGTTGCGTCGCGATCGGTCAAGGTGCTGGTGGTGGGGAACCCTGCCAACACCAACGCCCTGATCGCGATGAGCAACGCTCCGGATCTCGATCCGCGCCAGTTCACGGCGATGACGCGGCTCGATCACAACCGGGCCAAGACCCAGCTTGCGTCCAGGGTCGGGGCGCCGGTGTCGGCGGTCAAGAAGATGACCATCTGGGGCAACCACTCGAACACCCAGTACCCCGACCTGTTCCATTGCGAGGTCAACGGGGCCAATGCCTATGAGGCGGTGGGGGACCACCAGTGGGTGGAGGAGACCTTCATCCCCACCGTGGCCAAGCGGGGCGGCGCCATCATCCAGGCGAGGGGAGCGTCCTCGGCCGCCTCGGCCGCCAACGCCGCCATCGATCACATGCGCGACTGGGTGCTGGGCACCGCAGACGGCGACTGGGTGTCGATGTCGGTCGTCTCCGACGGTTCATACGGCGTCCCGGCCGGACTGATCTCGTCGTTCCCGGCCGTGTGCCGCAACGGCGATTGGGAGATCGTCGCAGGTCTCGGCATCGACGACTTCTCCCGGGCCCGGATCGACGCCTCGGCGGCAGAGCTGGGCGAAGAGCGGGACACGGTGAGGGGTCTGGGGCTCATCTAGCGCCTGCGATCAGGGACCGCTTCCACCACCCACTGCCGGTGGTGGTGTGAACGCTCGACCGAAACGGAGGTGAGCCCCGGGGGATCCCCGGGGCTCACCTCGTCGAGACGTGGGAAGGTTGGAAGTCAGGCGGCCGGAATCAGTTCGACGGCGGGCTCGGTCCAGGCGTTCTCGTCGATGGTCGAAAGCCGGTTGGCGGCGAACGCGGCGGCGGTGGCGCCGAAGGCGGCGAACAGGATCAGCTGCTCGGCTCCGCTCACCATGAGGAGGGCGATGGACCCCACCATGAACAGGATGCCGGCGGCCATCACGCCTTTTGCCAGGATGCGGTTGATGTTCTCGAGTGTCACGTCTCCTCCGAGTCCGGATGTACCTGTGGTATCGGCGCGATCCGGCTCGGACTTGATGGAGAAAAAGTCGAGGCCCGGCAGAAGCCGGGCCTCGACGACGCTGAGTGGCAGCGGTTCAGTAGTCGACGCCGATGCCGGCGGTGGCGGCCTGCCACTGCTGGATGGCGCCCTGGTGCATCATCAGCTTGGCCAGGTTGCCGGACACCTTGAGCTTGCCCGTCATGAACGCCGTCTGGGTGTTGAGGTCTCCCTTGGAGATGGCGGTGGCCGTGTCGTAGGTCTGTCCGACGGTGACGTCGGCGTCGTCGAGTTGGCCGAGCGCCAGCTCGGCGGTCCCGCCCGAGGCCTTCATGTAGTAGGCGACGTCGCCTTCGGGGCCGTCGGATACGTTGAACTGGAGCCCGAGTTCGGCGCTGGCGATGGCGCCTTTGAAGCCCCCATGGGCGTTGAGGGCATCCTGAACGGCGGCGGCCCAATCGGCGGTGAGAAACTGCACTGCCACTATTGCTCTCCCTTTACGAGGCTGGTCTCGAGCGTAGCAGCGCCGGGTATTTGACCGAATCGTCAAATAGCGCGGTGCCGAGTTCGGCGACGCTCAGCGGGTGAGGCTGATGTCGAAGGGGCCGCGGATCTTTCCGGGGTAGGAGTCGGCGACCGACTCCGAGATGGCATTGGCCGGGATGAGGAACGCCGAGATCTGGTCGAGTCGCAGCTGCTTCAGGCTGGCGCCGTTGCCGACCTGCAGGCTGGAGCCGTTGCTTCCGGTCGGGGCGAACACGAGCCCGCCGCTCCCGTCGCATGGAGCATCGTTCTTGAGGGGGTCGTACGACCCGTTGCAGTTGAACCAGAAGGTGTCGAGGTAGATCATCCGGTAGGACTTGATCGGCTGCCAGTGGTTTCCGGATCCCCAGGTCGTGAAGTGGAACTCGGGTGCGTAGCCGAAGCGTGGACCGTCGTCGAGGGTGTCCTCGAACAGGACGAAGGTCGCCCCTTCTGCGTCGTACGCCTTCAAGCACGCGTCCATGGCGGTGCTCGGATCGCCCGCTTTCGAGATGGCGTTCGCGTCGCACAGCGAATACAGAGGATCGGTGGAGACCAGGCTTCCCTCGTTGACGATGTCGGCCATGTCGCGCAGGTGGTACCACAAAGGCGTGTTGTCCAGGGTGTACTGATACTGGTTGCCGCTGATCCGTTCCCGCAAGTCGACGGTCGGAAAGCCCGACACAGTCTGCTGGAGCAGCGGGGCGGGGGCCGGGTCGGCGTTGGGGAAGTCGGCGTCCTGGCCGTTGATCAGGCCGGCCATGGTGGCCTGGAACAGGTTGAACCCGGTGTCGGCCCGCATCGTGTTCACCATTCCGATGCGAGGCGAGTTGTCGGCGGCGAGCGCCGTACCGCTCGACGAGTCGCACTCGTCGAGTCGGGTGGTCCCCGCCGGGAAGGCTGAGTGGGGGCCTCCACTGCCGGGAAACGTCGGTGCCCGGCCGATCATGTGATCGACTCCGTTGGCGATGTTCGTGGCCAGCTCCGGGTTTCCGGGGAGGCCACAGTCGATGATCGTGTTCTTGTTCCACGGCGGGCCCCACGTCTGGCTGTTGAGCGTCCCGAAGTTGCCGGAGTCGGGACCGTCGCAGGGGGGCGCGGCCAGTCCGCTCGGCGAGCTGGTGAGACAGGTCGATCCCGAAGCGAGGCCGTTGAGCACTCCGAACGGACGAACCGAACCCTCAGATCGGAACTTCACTCCGGCATGGGCGGTGGCGCTCGAGCGAAGCTGCATCACCCCGAGCACCCGTCCGAAATTGGTCGAGAGCAGCTGGTCGGGGATGCGGACCCGGATTTCCTCGGTGGACCCGCTGATGCAGTCGACATAGGCGACGCTCCACCCGGCGGGGGCGGTGACGCTGTTGAACCCTGCGGGCTTGTCTGGGTCGGTGCACTGCGACCACATGGCCTGCCATTCGGAGGCCGCGTAGGTGGCGTCGAGATTCCCTTCCACGTACTTGAACACCGCGTCGCGGGCCGACGCCTCGGCGGTCGCCCCGACGTATTCGATCGCCCCGGCGAGTGCCGCCAGGTCGGCGGACGTCTGGTTCTGGCGCCGGTTGTTCCATCCGGCGCCGAGGTCGACGGCGAGGGCGGCGATGCCCACGAGGAGAAGAAGCGATACGGCCACGAGGATGGCGGTGGCGCCGCGTTCGGGGTGTCTGGTCAGCATGCGTCGTTGACGGTGGTGGCCGCCCACGTGGCCGGCTGCTCGAGCCGGAAGACGGCCTCGTTGGCCAGGGTGTCGGGGATGAAACCGCTGATGATGGGAGCGCCGCTCAGAGAGTCGACGTTGGCCGTGATCTCCACGGTCGCTGTGTCGCCGATGGCGTCGCCGGACCGGTCGAGTGCGATGTCGATCGTCGCTCCGGTCAGGTCGAGCGCCCCGCAGATGGCGAGGATGACATCGGTCTCGTCGATGTCGGTGTCCGCGTCCATGTCGAGCGCCACATTGCTGACGGCGGCGAAACGCGCACCTTCACGGGCGGCGTGCCGGACCTCGTTGTACTCGCCGAACAGATACCCGAATTCGATGATTCCAAGCAGGATCAGAATCAGGAACGGCGCAACCAGCGCCATCTCGACCGCTGATGCGCCCCGCTCATCGTTGTTGCGACCAATACTCATGTCCCCGACTCTCCAGAGTGGATGTACTGCCGGTGTATCGGCGGGTTGTCAGGGCTACTTGAGAGAGTTCTCTGGTCGTGGGTCGGGGATCCGGTCGGGCCATCGCCGCAGGCTGGACACGGATCCGCCCCAGCGAAGCCCGCGTCGTGTGTCCTCTCGGTGATTGGGCCACGCAGATGACGAGAGTGCTGCTGTGAGATCGTCGGGACGGCGGCGACGATCCCTCTTGAAGCTCACAGCATCGCCGTTACGCTGCCGGGCGGGAGATCGCGGTGGGGACCGCGAACGTGGGCAATGGGAGTGGCGGCGTGATTCGTCGTGCATCGCGGGAAGCGGGGGCTGCACTCGTCGAGTTCGCCGTGGTCGCGCCTTTGTTGATCCTGCTGATATTCGGGATCGTCGAGTTCGGCTGGCTCTTCGCACAGATGAACGAGATCCGCCATGTGGCGCAGGAGGGAGCTCGCTGGGGTGCCGTCTCGTGGCCAGATGGTGTCGATGCTGGCAGCGATGTTTCGTGGTCCGACCTGCATGATCGAGCGTGCGGAGCCGCCAATTTGCCGGGGACGACGACGGTCAGCGTCGACGGATCGCCCGGAGCCGGGACCAAAGGCGCGACCGCCACGGTGACGGTGACCGCCACGGTCCAATCGCTGACCGGTGTCCCGATCATCACGACGTTTCTCCCCACAACTCTGACCAACACTGCGACGTTCCGTCTCGAAAAGCCCGCTCAGTGGGCGGCACCCGGAGCCTCGGAGGACTGCCCGTGAAGGAGCGAGGCGCCTCCGCCGTCCTCGTGGCTCTCTCCATGTTGTTGCTGCTCGGGGTGGCCGCCGTTGCCCTCGACATGAGCGCCGCCTTCAACGAGCGCAATCAGGACCAGACTGCGGGGGACAACGGGGTCATGGCGGGGGCGATCGAGAAGGCCGAGCCCGACCCCGATGCGCAGGCGATGGCAGTCAACGCCCTGGCAATCGTCCAGGCGAACCTGACCGCCGAATTCCCTGGTGGAGCTGCCGACCCGGATTGGATCGCCCTCTGGCGCGGGTGCGTCGATGATGGGAACCCGAACTGGGTGCCGCTGCCCGAGCCGCTCGGCTGGGGGAATCCCGGTGCCACCCTCGACTGCATCAGCCAGACCACCAGCCTGCTTCGGGTCCGTGTTCCCGATCAGTTGACCGACACCGCCTTCGGTGGCCTGCTCGGACTCGGCTCACTCACGACGAACGCCGTGTCGATCGCCAAGACCGTGCTCCTGCAGTCGGCGCCTCCGCTGGTGCCATTCGGGATTGCCGGTGACGCCTCTGCCGGCGAGCTGTGCCTGGCGTCCTCGGGTTCCGGAACCGCATATGAACCGTGCACCGGCCCCCAGACCGGGTCGTTTGGTTCCATCATCAGTCCGCTGTTCGGCGACTTCGGGTCTCACGCAGCCGAGTGCTCCGGAAACACCAACGACTGGTTCACTCGCAACGTGATCTTCGGCATCGATCACAAGATCGAGGATTGGCCGAGTGCCCCGTTGACAACCGGCCCGTACCCCGGTCAGACAACGGTGCTGGCGTCGGAGCACGTCTACCGCGACGCCTGCGTGTTGGACCCCGACGGAAACGCCGCGCCGCTCGACCCGATCGACTTCGATGGTGGACACTGGATCAACACCATGCTGGTGGACACGGGCTATCCGAACCCCGCGCTCACCGACGGCCTGGCTTCCGACATCCTCGTCGAAGGGCGACCCTCCCGTCTCCAGCAACCCGGATCGAACCCGACGGGGGACAATCCCACGAGAGTCATCTGGGACCAGAACGACCCGTGGGAACTGGACAACGTCGGCCCGTGGATGTACCTGAACGATAAGGGTCCGCCCAAGTGTCAATACTCGAACTACTACGACGGCTCGGGCGTTCCGAAGCACTCGGGCCTGACCGCACATGAGGAGCGGCTCGCTGACTTCGAGTCGTGCCTCGCCCAGTCAGACGGGGAGATCTTCGACACTTCCATCGCCGATTCCCCCCGTTTCGTCTGGGTCCCGCAGTACGCCTATCAGTTGCCTGTCAGCGGACAGAAGTTCAACCCGATCCGGGAGTTCAGAGCGGCCTTTCTTGGTGGGACATGGTGGAACTGCTCCTCTTCGTCGTCAACGGGGCAGTGTGCCTTCGTCTTCTACCCC
>DATCZS010000071.1:0-11791 GCA_036525795.1 Acidimicrobiia bacterium
GAACTCGCCGCCCGCACCATCGGAGGCCTGTGCGGACGATCGCTCACCTTCGGGCTGATGGGGGCGACGCTCGAGGAACTGGTGCTGGCCCAGGCGATCGGCCGGCGGGAGGTCGGAATGCACCGCACTCCGGGCGCCACCGGAGCGTCCATGCTCCCCATCCCGAGGAGCGGGACGCTCACCGGAGTCGACGGAGTCGACCGGGCACGGTCGGTACCGGGGGTGTGGTCGGTCGAGATCACCACTCCGATCGGCGCAGGTGTGGCCCCTCCGCCCGACGGCGATCGATACCTCGGGTTCGTGTTCGCCCGCGGACCGAACCGGCGGGAGGTGATCGACGCGCTGCGAGACGCGACGGCATCGATCACCGTCACGATCGACGATCACCCGGCGTAGGGCCGATCGGGCGCCCTCCGCCCGGGCGTGGGAAGATACGGATGTGCCTACTCCGGCCTCGACTTCGACCGCAGATCAGGGGCGTCTTACGCGCGGCGATGCGCGTAAGACGATTTTGTCATTCGCATGCGTGATCTGACCGCCGTCATCGTCGCGGGTGGCGCCGAGATCCCGGCTTCGGTGCGGGACGAACTCCCCGAACCGGTCTGGGTGGTGGCGGCGGACTCCGGCCTCGACCAGGCCAGACGGATCGGACTCGACGTCGACGTCGTCGTCGGGGACCTCGACAGCGTGACGGAGCACGCCCTCGACGGCTTCACGGGACCGGTGGACCATCACCCGGCAGACAAGGACCACAGCGACCTCGAGCTTGCGCTCCAGCTGGTCGAAAGACACCTGCACATCGATCGGCTCATCGTCCTGGGTGGTGGAGGAGGCCGGCTCGATCACCTGCTCGGCAATGTGATGGCCCTGGCGGCGCCCGACTACTCCCACCTTCGCATCGAGTGGCTCACCGGGTCCGAGCGGGTTCACGTGGTGTGGGATCACGTCCAGTTGCATGGACACGCCGGCGACCTCGTCTCCCTGGTTGCGGTGGGCGGACCGGCCCTCGGCGTGACGACCGCCGGTCTGCGCTGGCCTCTCTCCGGTGCCCGGCTGGACCCCACCACCTCACTCGGAATCTCCAATGTCATGCTCGGAGCAGTCGCCACCGTGACCCTCTCCGGCGGCCGACTGTTGACGATTCAGCCCGAGCCCGCGGGCGGCTGATCAGCCGTACACCGCCGGGTTGGCGCATGCCCTCAGCTTCCGCTCTTCCAGCCCCGCCAACAGGTTTGCCACCGCCAACTCGGACATCGCCGCCCGCGTACGCCGGCTGGCCGATCCGATGTGCGGCACGATGAGGCAGTTGGGAAGGCCGACCAGAGGATGGTCGGCCGGGATCGGCTCCGGGTCGGTGACATCGAGCGCCGCCCCGCCGATCCGACCCGTCTGAAGCGCCCACACCAGTGCGTCGGTGTCGACGAGATCCCCGCGGGACACGTTCACGAGGATGGCATGGGACCGCATGCGCTCGAACGCCTTCCGGTCGAACATCCTCCTGGTCGAGTCCCTGGACGGGGCCGTGATCACGATCGAGTCGCACTCGCCGAGAAGGTCTTCGAAGGATCGGAAACCCACGAGGAGGCGCGACTCCAGCAACGGCTTGCGGGCCGGGCCGGTGTACAGCACTCGCATGTCGAAGCCCTGGGCCCGCCTGGCCACCGCCGACCCGATGCGCCCGAGCCCGACGATTCCGACCGTGGATCCGTGCAGGTCGCCCCCCAGCAGATGGTCGGGGCTCCACTCCTGCCAGAGGCCCCGCGAAACCTCCGACATTCCCTCGGGGATCCGCCTCGTGGCGGCGGCGAGCAAGGCGAAGGCAGTGTCCGCCGTCGTCTCGGTCAGGACGTCCGGGGTGTGGCCCACGGGGAGACCCCGTCTGGTGCAGGCACCCACGTCGATGTTGTCGACCCCGACGGCGCACTGCGAGACCACGCGCAGACGGGGGGCCGCGCCGAGCAACTCGTCGTCGATCCGGTCGGTCAACATGCAGAGCAACCCCTCCGCGTCCCCGATCCAGGACTCGAGCACGTCACGGGGGATCGGACGGTCTTCTTCCCACGTGCGCACGTCGTGTCCCTCCAACTGATCCGCGCCCGAGACCAGCGCACGGGTGACAACCACTGTCGCCATGCCGAGCACACTATTCGGTCAAGTCCCCGCCGGTCAGTACCGTTGAAGTGACATGCCGCGCCACACGTTGCTCGCTGTCGTGATCGTCGGATCGTTGGCAACCGCCTGCGCCGGGTCGGACACAGAGGACACCGTTCGGTCGATCACCGACGACGGGGTCGAAGTCGCGCTCGCCACCATCCCGACCACCACGACGCCTGAGCCCGACGGGGCGGTCGAGGCCGTCGTCCCCACTACGACGTCGGAAGCCGAAGACGCCGCGCCTCCCGAGATCGTCGAGGACCCCGAAACCCTCCCGCCCATCGCCGAACGGAACCTCGCCGGCAAGGCGTCCGGCCCTCTCGACGTCTACGACACGCCGTTCGGCCAGACGGTGGTCAGAACCATCCCCGCCACGACGATCCTCGGAACCCCGACCGTGGTCCGGATCCTCGGAGAGCGGGGCCGCCGATACGAGGTGGCACTCCCCGGACGTCCCAACGGCGCAACCGGGTGGGTGGTCAAAGAGGACCTCGAACTCTTCCCCGCCCTCCGTTCGATCGAGATCGATCTCAGCGAACGAGCACTGTGGGTGAAGGACGGAGGAGAGATCGTCTTCACGACACAGATCGGTGTGGGATCACCTTCGAGCCCGACGCCCCCAGGCTCGTTCTTCATCACCGACGCCGTCATCATCCAGACGTCCGCTGGACCGTGGGGTCCGTACGCCTTCGGTCTGTCGGCGCGGTCGGACACGGTCACCGAGTTCAACGGCGGAGACGGGATCATCGGCATCCACGGGACCAACCGGCCCCGTTCCATCGGGAGCGCCCAATCGCTCGGGTGTATCCGGCTCGCCAACGAGAAGATCACAGAGCTCTTCGGGTTGGTCGGGGTGGGGACTCCGGTCGTGATCACCGGCTGAGGTCGCCCGGGACTCTGGGACCGTTCACCCGATGATCGATTGCGACCGGAGCGATCCGATCTCCGAGGCCGCATACCCGGCTTCGGCCAGGATCTCGTCGGTGTGCTGGCCGATGTGGGGAGGTGTACCGGGGAGTGTGCGGCGGCCGTCGAATCGGGGAGCGGGCCGCGGCTGGGTGACCCCCTCCACCTCCACGAACGTCCCGCGTGCCGCCATGTGAGGTTGGCCCGGAGCGTCGGCGAGGCCCACGACCACCGTCACACAGGCGTCGCCGCCCGAGAACACAGACTCCCACTCCGCCGCGGTTCTCGCCGCGAAGCGTGCGGCAAACACCGCCCGCAACTCGTTCCACCGCCCACGGTCCATCTGCGAGGGGAGCTCGGAGGGATCGAGACCGAGACCATCCACCAGTTCCCCGTAGAACTGAGGCTCCAGCGCCCCGACCGCGACATGAGCGCCGTCGGCGGTGCGGTAGGTGGTGTAGAAGGGAGCCCCACCGTCGAGGAGGTTCGAGCGGCGGCGGGGGCCCCACCAGCCTTCGGCGATGGCGGCGTGCGCCATGGTCGACAGGTGGGCGACGCCATCCACCATGGCGGCGTCGACCACCGTGCCCTCACCGGTGGCCCGAGCCGACAGCAACCCGGCGAGCACACCGGCCACCAGATACAGCGAGCCGCCCCCGAAGTCGGCAACCAGATTCAGTGGAGGGATCGGCTCGTCCTCGGTGCCGATGGCCCCGAGCGCCCCGGAGGCGGCCAGGTAGTCGATGTCGTGTCCGGCGGTATGGCTGAGCGGACCCTCCTGACCCCAGCCGGTCACACGGCCGAACACCAGCGTGGGGTTGCGCGCCAGACAGTCCTCCGGTCCGAGCCCCAGACCTTCCACCACCCCCGGCCGGAAACCTTCGATGAGCACGTCACAACCCGTCACGATCCGCAAGATCACCTCCACCCCGCCCGCCGACTTGAGGTCGACGGCCAGCGACCGCTTGCCCCGGTGGAGCAGATCATGGCGGGTACGGTCGCCGCGCCCCCCCGAGGCCAGGGTGACTCGATCGACCCGGATCACATCGGCACCGAGGTCGGCCAGGAGCATGCCGGCGTGAGGAGCCGGCCCGATCCCCCCCAGCTCGACGACGCGCACATCCCCGAGGGGGCCGGTCATGTCGGTGCGTCCGACCCGGGACGAGCCTTCCGAGGCGGGCGCGGCTCTTTGCGTCCTGGCGGCTCGTCGAACAGCGGCGACTCGACGAGGTCATGACGGGCGAGGGCGGTGGCGATGACGGCCTGGATGGTGGCCGCCACCGGCAACGACAGCACCGCCCCGATCCCGCCCATCAGGCTGACGCCGGCGATCACCGCCCCCACAGACACCGCCGGATGGATGGACATCGCCTTGGCGGTGATGCGGGGAGCCACGAGGAAGTTCTCGATCTGCTGGTAGCCGATCAATGCGATCAGCACCCACAGGGCATTGAGAGGACGGTCGAAGAAGGCCACCACCACCGGGAGCACCGCGGCGATGTACGTTCCGATCACCGGCACGAACTGCGAGAGCAGCCCCACCCAGAGTCCGAGAGCGAGGGGGTACGGCACTCCCAGCACGGTCAACACCAGGGCGGTGAACGCCGCCGCCACCACCGCCAGGATCAGGCGGGAGTAGATGTATCCACCGGTCTTGTCGACGGCCACCTCCCAGATCCGCAGCGCTTCACGCTGGCGGTGCTGGGGCATGAAGGCGAGCACGGTCCTCCTCAGCTTCGGACCCTCCGCCACCATGTAGAACGAGAACAGGCCGATCGTGACGAGCCTGAACAGAACCCCGAACACGGTGTTGCCGACGGCGAACAACCCGCCGGCCACCTGACCACCGTATTGGGACAGCAACCGGCCGAGATCGTCGAACTGCCGGGCGATGGTCTGGTCGATGAGCTCGACGTCGACATCGCCTCGCCCCAGCCAGTCCTGGACGGCCGCGATGTAGGTCGGCAGCTGATCGGCCAGCTGAGCGGCCTGGTTGATGAAAAGCGGGACCAGCGCCGCAACGAATGCCGCCCCGACCAGGAACGTGGCGGTGAAGACGAGCCCGGTGGCCCTGTGTCGCTTCCACCCGCGCCGGGCCAGGTACTGGACCGCCGGTTCGAGGGCGACGGCAACGAACAGCGAGATGAAGAGCATGAAGATGAGCGAGCGGAGTCGATTCGCCGCCCACAGCGTCGCCATCACGGCCAGGATGACCCCGGCAACGGTGAGAGACGCCCGTGGGAGCCAACGCGGGGCCGACCGATCGCTCATCGACCGGACCCTAGATCATCGCGAAGGGGCAGGGCCGGCGCGCCGCCCCTGGCCCCAACTCCCCCGCCATGCCCTCGGGGGCCCCTCCGGGCGCCGGCACGGCGTCCGGGCGACACCGCCTCCATATACTCCTGGCCGCCCG
The DNA here is from genome assembly GCA_036525795.1 of Acidimicrobiia bacterium. GTDB lineage: Bacteria > Actinomycetota > Acidimicrobiia > Spongiisociales > ZC4RG35 > DATCZS01. Next base: position 5,474 of record DATCZS010000071.1, read on the forward strand.
ACCCCCGAGTGAGATGACGCCCGACCGATCGCGCCGCCGCTCAGGCGGAGTTCTCCTCCATCCCACGTCGCTTCCCGGCGCCCATGGCATCGGGGAGCTGGGCCCCCATGCCCGCGCCTTCGCCGACACCATCGCCGACATGGGTCTCGGCTGGTGGCAGATGCTGCCGATCGGCCCGACCGGGTACGGGGACTCGCCCTATCAGTCTCCTTCGACGTTCGCGGGCAACCCTCTCTTGATCAGCTTCGACGACCTGGTCGAAGAGGGTCTCATGACCGAGGACGAGGCCGGGGATCATCCGCCGTTCCCCGCCGGCCGGGTCGACTACGACCGGGTGATCCCGGAACGAACCAGGCTGCTGGCCGGGACGACCGAGGCGTTCCCGACGCGGGCCTCGTCCACCCACCGCCGCGCGTTCGACGATTTCGTCGACCGTCACGGCCCGGTGTGGCTCCATGACTTCGCCCTGTTCACCGCACTCAAGCGGGCACACCGGCTCGAACCCTGGTGGCGTTGGGACGACGGCCTGCGTCTGCGGCGACCGGGTGACCTCGCGAACGCCAGGACGCATCTCGCCCCGTCGATCAGAGCCGTACTGATCGAGCAGTATCTGTTCAACCGACAGTTCGGTCGGCTTCGCCGCCATGCCGCTGCGCGAGGGGTGAGGCTGATCGGCGACCTCCCCATCTTCGTCGCCCACGACTCGGCGGACGTGTGGGGCCATCCAGACCTGTTCCACCTCGACGAGCACGGGCAGCCCACCGTGGTTGCCGGCGTTCCACCCGATTACTTCTCTGCCACCGGCCAGCGCTGGGGCAATCCTCTCTATGCATGGGAGCGACACGAACGCGATGGATTCTCGTGGTGGAAGGAACGCATGAGGAGATCCCTGGAACTGTTCGACCTGGTGCGCATCGACCACTTCCGCGGATTCTCCGCCTCGTGGCACATCCCGGCGAACGAGGAGACCGCCGTCGTCGGAAAATGGGTTCCCGCCCCCGGCATCGAGCTCTTCGACGCCCTCACCGATACCCTCGGCGCGATGCCCGTGATCGCCGAGGACCTGGGATTGATCACCGCAGATGTCGAAGCACTGCGCGACCGCTACGGGTTCCCCGGAATGAAGGTACTGCAGTTCGGATTCGAATCCGAGAGCGCGCACGCCCTCGACCGGTTTCGGACGAACGTCGTCGCATACACCGGCACCCACGACAACGACACTGCGCTCGGATGGTGGCGAGACCCCGACGAGAGGCGCGCTCCCGAACGGGCCCTGGCCCGCTCGCAGCTCGGGCTGGAAGCCACCGAAGACGGCTTCGCCCGGGCCCTGATCACCGTCTTGTTCGAATCGATCGCCGACACCGTCATCGTGCCACTCCAGGACATCCTCGAATCGGGATCGGAGGCGAGGATGAACACACCAGGGGTGGAGGGGGGAAACTGGCGGTGGCGTTTCACAACGGAGGAGATCGACGCCGACCGTATCCACTGGCTGCGTACGCTGGCGAACCGGACAGGACGAGGCGACTGAGGAGACGAGCATGGACCCGATCGTGTGGACCGCATCGCCCGAACGGATCGAACGGTCCAACACGACCCGCTTCATGTCCGCCCACGGGATCCCCACCTACCAGGCCCTGGTCCACCGGTCGATCGAGGAACCCGACTGGTTCTGGGACGCCGTGGTCGATTTCCTCGGCATCCCCTTCTCGCGGCCGTATTCGAGCGTTCGCAACCAGTCGGGAGGGGTGCCGTGGACGACCTGGTTCGACGGCGGCCACATCAACCTGTCGGAGGCATGCGTCGACCGCTGGGCAACCGAGACACCCGACGCCGTGGCCGTGGTGTCAGAACACGAGGACGGCAGCTGGGAGGCGTTGACCTTCTCCGAACTCCGTGACAGGGTCTCGCGCCTGGCGGGAGCGCTGCGCGGACTCGGCGTCGACCGCGGCGATGCGGTGGCCGTGTTCCTGCCGATGTCCGAACAGGCGGTCACTGCGTTCCTGGCTGTCGCCCGCATCGGGGCGTTGTTCATCCCCATCTTCTCCGGATTCGGCTCCGAGGCCGTGGCGACCCGCATCACAGACCCCCGGCCCACCGTGCTGATCTGTGCAGACGGTTTTCTCCGCCGGGGGACGCCCGTCGCCATGAAGGAAGTGGCGGACGAGGCGGTCGCCATGGCGGGAGGGGTCGACCGGGTGCTCGTCGTCGACTACTCCGCTCGCACCGACGTGCCCTGGGTGGAAGGACGCGACGTGCGATGGGACGAGGCGCTCGATCACGCCAATCCGCTGGATGCGATCGACACGGACGCGGAAACCCCCGTGGTCCTCGCATACACCTCTGGTACCACCGGGCGGCCCAAAGGCGCGGTGCTCGTCCACGGCGGGTTGACCGTGAAGCTGGCTCAGGAAGGAGCGTTTCAGGCAGACATCCACCGAGGCGACCGCATCATGTGGCTCACCGACATGGGCTGGATCATGGGACCGTGGATGACGGTGGCGGGGTTGGCGAACGGCGCCGCCATCGTCACATACGACGGAGCAGCGAACGCGCCCGGCCCTGATCGAATCTGGGACATCGTGGCGAAGCACCGTCTCACCTTCCTCGGCCTCTCCCCCACATTCGTCCGGACCATCCAGCCATATGGCGCATCCCAGGCCCGGCGCCATGACCTGTCCTCACTCGAAGCGATCGGATCCACCGGTGAACCGTGGAATCCCGACCCGTGGTGGTGGCTCTTCCGCGATGTCGGCGACCGGCGCATCCCTATCGTCAACATCTCGGGGGGCACCGAGATCGGGGCCTGCATCCTCGGCGTCAATCTGCTCCAGGGCCTCAAGGCCACCTCCGTCGGCGGACCTTCCCTCGGCATGGCGGCCGACGTGTTCGACGCCGCCGGCAGGCCGGTCCGGGAGGCGGTGGGGGAACTGGTGGTGCGGGACGCCTGGCCGGGCATGACCCGCGGGTTCTGGCAGGAGCCGGAGCGCTACCTCGACACCTACTGGAGCCGCTACCCCGGGGTCTGGGCTCACGGGGACTGGGCCTCGGTCGATGCCGAAGGCTTCTGGTACCTCCACGGCCGGTCCGACGACACCCTGAACATCGCCGGCAAACGGGTCGGGCCGGCGGAGATCGAGTCGGCCGTGGTCGAACTGGAGGACGTCGTCATGGCCGCCGCCATCGGTGTCCCCGACCCCCTGAAGGGCGAGGTCGTGGTCGTCTATGCGGTGCCCACCGCATCGGCTTCCCCGGACGGGCTGGCGGACCGAATCGAGACGGCGGTCACGGCTGCGCTCGGGAAGTCGTTCCGTCCCAAGGCGGTGGTGCTGGTCTCCGACCTGCCCCGAACGCGTTCGGCCAAGATCATGCGGCGGGTGGTCAAGGCACTCGCCCTGGGCGAGGATCCGGGCGATCTCTCGTCGCTGGAGAACCCTGAAGCGCTCGCCGGCATCACCCCGGTGTGACGCCGACGCACACAACCCCGGATGCCGGTCGCGAGCGGGCCTCGAGCGGCGGGCTCGCCGGTGACCCCCGGGCGCGACCCGGAGGAGATCAGCGCTCGATCGGGACTCGCACGGCGTTGCCGTACTCGGTCCAGGAACCGTCGTAGTTGCGGACGCCTTCGAACCCGAGCAGGTGGGTGAGCACAAACCACGTGTGGCTCGAACGCTCGCCGATTCGGCAGTACGCGATGACGTCATCGCCTGGAGCCAGACCCGCCTCGCCTTCGTAGAGAGCCCTCAATTCGTCTGCATCCCGGAAGGTCCCGTCGTCGTTGGCGGCCCTCTTCCAGGGGACGTTGGCGGCGCCGGGGATGTGACCTCCCCGCAGGGCCCCCTCGTTGGGATACTCCGGCATGTGCATCCGCTCCCCCCGGTACTCCTCCGGAGACCGCACATCGATCAGCGGTCGCCGCTGCGCGCTGTGCTCCACAGCGTCCGCCAGAAACGCCCGAATCGGAGCGTCGTTGCGCGCCGGAACCGGGTATGGCGCGCGATCACGCGACGGGACGTCGGTCGTCAGATCCCGCCCCTCCGCCACCCACTTCTGGCGCCCCCCGTCGAGCAGGCGGGTGTCGGGATGACCGAACAGCGAGAAGACCCATAGCGCGTATGCCGCCCACCAGTTGAAGTTGTCGCCGTAGAAGACGACTGTGGTGTCCGGCGTGATTCCTCTGCTCGACATCAGGTCGGCGAACGCCTCCGCCGACAGGTAGTCGCGCACGACCGAATCGTTGAGGTCCGCCTGCCAGTCGATCTTGATCGCACCGGGGATGTGGCCGGTCTCATACAGCAGGATGTCCTCGTCCGACTCGACCACCGCCACCCCGGGGTCGTCGAGATGGTCTGCCAGCCAGTCGGTCGACACGAGTTTCTCGGGATGGGCGTAGCGCCCGAACTTCGGGCTCTTGTCTTGATCGACGGGCATGGCTCGTTCCTTCCGGTGGTTCGTGACGGAAACACTACGGACTGTCCCCGGATTCCGCCTCCGGCGCCGCAGGCTGTACCTTCGCTCTCATGGCACTGCCTGGCAAGCTCGACCAGATCATGGGCGTGATGAAGACCGCCCCGAAGGAGTTCCGAATCGAGGCGCTCCTCGACTACTCACGTCGAATCCCTCCCCTTCCCGACCACATCAAGCCGGACGACCTGGAGGCGGTCCCCGAGTGTCAGACGCCGTTCTTCCTGGCGACCGAGATCGACGACAGCGGGATCGTCCACCTCTACTTCGAGGCCCCACCCCAGTCCCCCACCGTGCGCGGGTTCGCCGGAATACTCCTCGACGGCCTGGCGGGCTGCGGGGCCAAAGAGATCCTGTCGGTGCCAGACGACTTCTTCTACGGCATGGGACTCGAGGAGGTGGTCACGCCGCTCCGGCTCCGCGGGATGGGAGCCATCCTCGCGCGCATCAAGCGCCAGGTCGGCGACAAGTCCGGCGACTGATCGGCTCCCCGACTCACAGGGAGCGGGTCGCGGATCGGGTCACCGATCTCAGCCGACCCCAACCGGAACCCGAGGCTCTTCGGCTCGAACCGGTGTGGCGTCCTGGCGAGACGGCGGACGCATCATGGGACCTCTGACTCGGCCGCGCCGCCGAAGCGCAGAGCCCGGCGACGTCAGGCGGGGCCGCGGCCGACGATACCGGTGATCGTTCAGCGCCATGACCGCTCGGTAGTCGGTGAGAAACATCCCGACCCCTTTCGGATGCAACCCAGCGTACGCCACATACGCCGTGCCGGGCGTACACCGGGCGCACACCGGGCGGACGTCCCCCACCGTCGTGTCGAGGTCGTGTCGAGCCTCAGGATGACGTCCGGTCCGCTATCCGCCGCCGGCGGCGGCGATCTCCCGGGCCCTCGCCACCAGAGCGACCAGTCTGTCGATCTCGATGTCTGCGAGCCGCCTGAAGCCGATGCTCGACTTCCCGACCTTCACCTTGCCCACGGCCTTGCCGTATTTCTCGGCGAGGTACTGGCGCTCCTCCACGGCGTTGATGTACACGCTGAGGTAGTGCTTCTGCCTCGCCAGCCCGACGACGAACCACTCGACCCGCTTCCCGTCCGATCGCACGTAGCTGTCGAGTCCGTAGCCGATGATCTCCTGGGCGGTACCGCCCCACAGCTTCCCGTCGTAGAGTGCCCGCGGCAGCCCCTCCATCACCGCAGAGATCTCCCGGTCGAGCACGGTCATGTCCGACCGCACATCGTCGGGGAGGGAATCCAAGAACGCGCCGATGTCACGGTCGGTCGGTTGCATCCGCGCACCCTATCGACTCGGGTCGGATCGGCGCCATCCGAACTCCCGGGGTACCCACTCCACACGATCGAACCCGCCCACACCTTCGACCCGATCGCACCAACGAGCAGCCGCCTGACCCCGGACTCGGGGTGACCCGGCCCTGGCCGGGAGGACCGGCGTGTCGGTGAGCCGCGACTACTTGGGTGCCATCCGGATGCCGCCGTCCATGCGGATCGTCTCGCCGTTCATGTAGTCGTGGGTGAGCAGGACGAGGGCGAGTTCGGCGTACTCGGCGGGACGTCCGAGCCGCTTGGGGAACAGCACCTGTTTGCCCAGCGACTCCCTCGCCACCTCGGACAGACCAGCAAGCATGCTCGTATCAATAATCCCGGGTGCGATCGTGTTGACGCGGATGCCGACGGCCGAGAGGTCCCGTGCGATCGGCAGCGTCATCCCCACCACCCCGCCCTTGGAGGCCGAATAGGCGGCCTGACCGATCTGGCCGTCGAATGCCGCCACCGACGCAGTGTTGACGATGGCGCCGCGCGAACCGGACTCGTCGACGGGGGCGGTCTTC
>DATCZS010000072.1:0-22343 GCA_036525795.1 Acidimicrobiia bacterium
GATCGGCTCGGACCCGACCAGGGCGTGAGCTGCCCGGGAAGGATCGTCAGGCGGCGACGATCGGGGTCGCGACCAACACGTCAACCGCCACCCGGGCCCGGGCAGCGCGGTCGTGGAGAAAGACATCTCCGCTCGGGGTGATCGCCGATGGCACCCCTCCTCGTCGGCAGGAATCGCCACAGGCTGTGCGACGAGTGATCAGCCGAGAAACTGGTCCCGATCCACGAGCACACGCCGGATCGTCCCGCGTCCGACCGTTTTGCCCTTCTCGATCGCCTCGACGGAGAAGTCCAGCGTCCGACCGGATACCGCCATCAGCCGGGCGGTGACCGTCACCTCTGCGCCGACTGCAGACGGACCCAGGTGGTCGAACTCGACCCGTGCTCCGACCGTCGTCTTCCCGGAGGGAAGGGCGGCGGCGACCGCGTCCACCGTCGCCGTCTCGCACCAGGCGATCAGGCGGGGGGTGGCGAGCACAGGGACGTCTCCCGAGCCGAGCGCGACGGCGGTGTCGTCCACGCCCACCATCGCCACGAGTTGCGCCGATTGCCCGACCTCGAAGGTCATCCCATCCCCGCCGCGAGCTCGACCAGTGTTCGGACGCCGAACCCCGTGCCCCCCCGGGGGATGTAATGCTCCGCCTTGTCGACGAACGCCGGTCCGGCCATGTCGACGTGAACCCACGGCCCCTCGCCGGCGAACTCCGCCAGCAACAGCGCCGCCCCCTGGGCTCCGCCGTACCTCCCCGTGATCGTGTTCTTCATGTCGGCGACAGAAGACTCGATCAGCGAGAAGTAGTCCTTGGGCATCGGCATCGGCCAGGTCCGCTCCCCGGCGGCATCCGCTGCCGCCTTCACGCGGGCGATCGCCTCCTCGTCGTTGCCGAACAGTCCGGCGATCTTCGGACCGAGCCCCACCTTGTTGGCGCCGGTGAGCGTGGCCAGGTCGACGATCAGATCAGGCTCTGCCTCTGCCGCCAGGCACAGCGCGTCCGCCATCACCAGCCGCCCCTCGGCATCGGTGTTGAGGACCTCGACGGTCTTGCCATTGCGGTAGGCCAGGACGTCGCCCGGGCGCTGGGCGCCTCCTCCGGGAAGGTTCTCGGCCATCGCCGCCAGCCCCACGACGCCCACCCGCAGGCCGAGGCGGGCGATGGCGATCACCGCCGCCGCCACGGCCGCCGCACCGGCCATGTCGGACTTCATCGTTTCCATGAAGTCGGCGGATTTCAGCGAAAGCCCCCCCGAATCGAAGACGATTCCCTTGCCGACCAGATAGATCGTCGCCTTGGGCCGCCGAGGCCTGTACTCGAGCCGTACCAGGCACGGCGGACGGTGTGAGCCGCCGCCGACCGCCAGCAGTCCCGTCATCTTCTCTTCGACGAGGCGTCCACCCGACCACACCTCGTGAGCCACCCCCGCCTCCCCGGCGGCAGCCGCGATCCGTTCGGCGACCTCGAGGGGCGCCTTGCGCGAAGGCGACTCGTTGACCAGGTCGCGGGCCAGTCCGACAGCCTCGGCGATGATGCCGGCCGCCAGCGCCGCCGCCTCGACCTCCTGGTTCGCTCCCCCCAGGAGCTCCACGGAAAGCTCTTCCCTCACCGGGAAGGACGAGCGGTAGCGGTCGAACCGGTAGTCGCCCAGCGCCAGACCCTCCAGCACCGCCTGGGCGGCGCCGTCGAGCTCCATCCGGTGCAGGGTGGTCGCCACAGTCCTCGCCTTCTCGGGGAGCGCTCGCATCGCCCGGCCGGCGGCCTGGCGGAGGCACTCGAGATCCACGTCCGCGCCGAGACCGACGAACACGACCTGAGCCGGCAGGTCGGGGTTGGTCGAGGGAAGCACCGCCACCTGGCCAGAATCACCGTCGAACTTTGCCGTCTCGAGAGCCTTGCGCGCCCACGGGCCCATCCCCTTCAACACGGTGGCAGCTCCCGGCCCCCCACGACGGCCGGGGAACATCCCGACGATGACGGCGTCGGCGTCGGACGCGGACAGCGAGCGGATGGATCGGACGTGCATCAGGCGGCTCCTCGTTGCGGATGCCCAGGATACGTCGGTCCCGCACGGGCCTCAGACGGGGTCCGGGCAGACGAAGTTCCGAAGCATCGACCACCTTCGACCTCACAGGCCCGTACCCTTGGGTGGTGGCACGAATCACACAATCGGTCGTGATCGACGCACCCGTCGACCTCGTGTGGAAGGAGGCAGCGGACCTGCCCTCCCACGCCGAGTGGATGGCAGATGCAGAGTCCGTGGAGATCCTCACACAGGGCGAGTTCGGGGTCGGCACCCGGATGAAGGTCGAGACGACCGTCGGACCGCTGCGGACGACGGACTTCATGGAGATCACCGACTGGGAGGAACGGCGCTCCATCGGAGTTCGGCACACCGGCCTCGTCACCGGGAGGGGACACTTCCGCCTGTCGCCGGTGGCGGGAGGGACGCAGTTCACGTGGACCGAGATCCTGGCGTTCCCCTGGTACCTGGGAGGGCCGATCGCCGCCTTCCTCGCCAGGCCGGTGCTCGGCTGGATCTGGCGCAGGAACCTCGAGGGCCTGAAGCGCCGGATCGAGGCCACCTAGACCGGGTCGACGAGGAGGCTCACACGCGGACGGACGGGATCGAGCACCGTCCGCTCCACCCCGCCCGTTCATCGACTACATCAGCGCCAGCTCACCGCCGACCCGGGCCCACCGGGCCATGTACGCCTGGACACCTTCGCCGTAGGAAGCGATCTCGTACCCGAGATCGGGCACTGCAAATACTGCCTTGGTGAACAGCTCATGGAACTCATCGAGCCGGACGAGGTGCGTCAGGTCCTCGAAGCTGCCGGGAACGATCATGTAGGCGTGACCGCTCGGACCCATCAGCGTGAGGGGCTCTCCGCACTTGCCGTCTGCGGCGAACTTCCCGAAGAACGCCAGCGCGTCCGCAAACGACTGAAGCGCCATCGACTCCCTTCCGGCGGCGGCGCGGCTGTACGTGAAGACGATTGCCGAATCCACGTCGTCACCTCCTCCCCGGTCCCGATTGCCCGGAGGCGCAGACCCCTCCCATCACTACGGGTCGAAGGTCCCGAGATCCAGGGGCGTTCGACTCTACGAGGGCGGCAGCGTGCGTTCAGCGGCCCTCGAAGGCGGCCTCGCGCTTGGCGATGAAGGCGGCGACGCCCTCCTTGGCGTCCTCGGTCCAGAAGGAATCCTGGAAGCTGGATGCCTCGACCTGCATGGCCTGGCCCATGACATGTCCCCATCCGTCGTTGATGGCCCGCTTGGCGGCGGCGATGGCCTTGGTGGGGCCCTTGGCCCACTCGGCCGCCGCCTCCAGTGCGCGGTCCAGCAGCACATCGGAAGGATGGACGGCATCGGCCAGGCCGATCTCCAGGGCCTCGGCAGCGCCGACGAAACGGCCCGAGTAGACGAGGTCCTTCGCCTTCTGGAATCCGACGATGCGGGGGAGGCGCTGGGTGCCACCGGCCCCCGGGATGATGCCCAGCTTGATCTCCGGCTGACCGACCTGGGCGTCCTCGGCGAGAAACCGGAAGTCGCATCCCATGGCGAGTTCGAGGCCGCCACCGAGGGCATAGCCCTGGATCGCAGCGATGGTCGGCTTGGCGAGCCGTTCCAACCTCCACACCGTCTCGACCAGCGTCGATGCCAGCTTCTCCTCGCTGCCTGACTCGTAGGCGGCCTGGAACCCCTTGATGTCCGCCCCGGCGGCGAAGTGGGGGTGCCCGGTCACGACCACCGCTCGTATCGAGTCGTCCTCACACCGACCGAACGCCTCGGAGAGGTCGGCCGACAGCTCACTGGAGAGGGCATTGACGGGGGGCCGATCGAGCCGGACCAGGGCGACGGCTCCCTCGACACCGAATTGAACCAGCGACATCTCGAGCTCCTCCGATCGTGGGGTTCGAGGCTAGTGGCCGAGAGGAACCCACGGCATCCGGCGACGCCCACCCGACACCGCGCCGTCAATGCACCGGGGAGACGAACCCGGGGGGCTTGATGGCGAGGACCGAGCAGGAGACGGCGCGGAGGATCGTCTCGGCCGTGTTGCCCATGATGAGGCCGGCCAGGCCGGTGCGGGCGACGGTTCCCATGACGACGAGGCCGGCACCGAGGTGACGGATGAGATCGGGCAACACCTTTCCGGGGTCGCCCTGCACGAGGTGAACCGATCCCCCCACGTCGGTGATGCCGTGGCGGTACATGAGCGAGTCGAATCGGGCCCGGTGCTCGTCCTCGACCGCCCTGAGCATCAGCTCCAGCTCCATCGGAGGCACGGCCAGGAACGGGCTGGAGGACAGCGTGGACTCGCCCGGCAATCCCCAGGCGTGCGCCACGTGGAGCCGGGCGTTGCGACGGCGGGCCATCGAAACGGCCAAGTCCAGCACTGCGTCGTTGAGGCTGTCGCGCACCGGGTCGGAAGGATCGGGATCCACCAGCGCGACGATGCCGACCTGTTCGTCCGTTCCGGGACGCATGACCCACACGGGAACCGGGCACTTGCGCAGCAGCTGCATCACGCCCGAGCTGAGCCCTGGCGGCTGGCCCTCCGGGGCAGGGATCTCTCCCACCACCACCAGATCACAGCCCTCGGTTTGAACGCGACGGATCACCTCCAGGGCGGGCTTCCCCGTCGTGACGACGACCTGGACGTCGGGAACCGACATCCGCTCCGCCTGGGCGTGGAGACGATCCACCCGCGAGACGTGCAACATCGAGCCGACGTCGATCATCCGCCCCTCCAGGTTCACCACTCTTCGCCACGCCGGGAGCGGCTCGACCACGTCGAGCATCGTCACGGTGGCGTGTTCGGCGGCCGCCATCCGCCCGATCTGCTCGAGACACGCCGCATCCAGACCACCCGGCGCCATCGCCACCAGGACATGCGTGAACTCGACCATGTCGCGCCACCTCTCTCGACGAGACGCCATGGGGGCGGGGGCACCTCCGGCGAATGGTCTCACCCGCACCGTACCGGTGCCGGGACCCGGGTCACGAGAGGCGAACGTCCACCCGGCGGGGAGCGCCCTCGGTCAGCGGATCACGGCAGGAAGGTCACGAAGCTCGGACTCGACCCTCGGGTCCACCGGAGCAACCCGAATCCGGGCATCGACGGCACGGACCCCCTTCCCCGGTTCGAGCACCTTCAGCGGGTTGAGATCCATCTCGGCGATCTCCGGAACCGCCGTCACCATCGAGGACACCCGAAGCAGGGTGTCCTCGACCGCCGCGATGTCTCCCGGCGGAAGGTTGCGGTATCCGTCGAGCAGCGCCGACCCCCTGATCTGGCGCACCATCTCGTGGGCGTCGACATGGGTGAGGGGATGGAGCTTGAAGGCGACGTCGCGCAGCAGTTCGACGTAGATGCCTCCCAGCCCGAACACGATCAGCGGACCGAAGCTGGGGTCTTCTGCCACACCCACCAGAGCCTCGTGACCGCCCGAGACGAACTCCTGGACGATCACGCCCTGATTGTCTGGGACCGCCGAGGTCACCCGGGCGAAGGCGGCGGCGACCTCGTCGGCACCTTCGACCCCGAGCACCACTCCCCCGACATCCGACTTGTGAAGGGCCGACTGCGACACGACCTTCACCACCACCGGCCCCCCGATCCGGGAGGCGGCGGCGACCGCGTCCTCTGCGGTCTGCGCCGATTCGCTGTGCGGGAGGGCGACTCCGAACGCCGCCAGCATCGAGTCGACCTCGTCGGGTTCGAGCCATCCGCCATCTGGCCCGAGGCGAGGAATCGCCCGCTCCACCACCGCCCGCGCCGCTCCGGGGTCGACGTCGTCGAACACCGGCACCTCGCCGGGGTCCCGCCGGAGCCACTCGCCGTACCGGACCGCCCGGGTGAGCGCCATGGCGGCATTCTCCGGGAACGGGAACGTGGGGATCATCACGCGCTCTGATCGCAGATGGTCGACCGCACCTTCGGCTTCCATGAAGACCGAGAGAAGCGTCGTTTCGCCCCGGTAGGACTCGGCCACCTCGACGAGCGCCGACGCCACCGCCTGGGCCCCGCCCGCCGAGGTCGGGATGTAGATGACCATCAGGGTGTCGACCTCGCCGCTGTCGAGCACGGCCCCGACGACATGCCGGTACTCCTCGGGCCCGGCGCCGGCGATCAGGTCGATCGGATTCCGCGTCGAGGCCTCGGCGGGGAGGACCTCTCGGATCCGGGCCTGCAGATCGACCGAAAGCTCCGGAAGTTCCAGTCCCTGGGTCTCGAGAGCGTCCGCCGCCAGGATTCCCGGTCCGCCGGCGTTGGTGATGATCCCCACTGTCCGCCCCTTCGGAACGGGCTGGCTGGCCAGCAGCGATCCCACCGCGAACAGGTGCTCCAGGGTGTCGACCCGGATCACCCCGGCCTGGTCGAACAGGGCATCGACCGCCACGTCGAGCGAGGCGAGGGCCCCGGTGTGAGACGAGGCCGCCCTCGAGCCGGTGGAGGTCCGGCCCGACTTCACCGCAACGATGGGCTTCTTGCGGGCCACCCGCGGCGCGATACGGGCAAACCGTCGCGGGTTTCCGAACGACTCGAGGTAGAGCAGGATCACATCGGTGGCGGGATCGTCCTCCCACGCCAGCAACAGATCGTTGCCCGATACGTCTGCCTTGTTTCCGACCGACACGAACTGGCTGATGCCCATCCGGTTACGACGGGCGAATTCCAGGATGGCGATGCCGAGGGCGCCGGACTGTGACGACATCGCGATGTTGCCCGCCGGGGGGTAGACGGGGGCGAAAGTGCCGTTCATGTTGACGGAAGGAGCGGTATTGAGCAGCCCCATGCAGTTGGGACCGACCATCCGCATGCCCCCGTCGCGGACGACGCGCACGAGCTCGTCTTCGAGCGCGGCCCCCTCCCCCCCGATCTCACTGAACCCGGCGGAGATGACGACCAGCCCCCGCACCCCGACCTCGGCGCAGTCCCGCACGGCGGACAGAACGTGCTCGGAAGGCACGACGATGAAAGCCAGATCGATCGGTTCGGGTACGTCCTTTACCGACGGGTACGCCTTCACCGAGTTCACGACCTGGGCCCGAGGGTTGATCGGATAGATCGCTCCCCCGTATCCGGTGTGGAGGAGGTTCCGGAAGAGGGTGTTGCCGATGGCCCCCGGACGGGTGGACGCCCCGACGACCGCAATCGATCGGGGGAAGAAGAGCGGGAGGATCGACGCCGCCACGGCTCGCTTCTCGCGCTCCTCGGCGGCGGAACGGGCGTCCTCGGTGTACGCCACCGGGAAGTCGACGGTGAAGATCCCGTCGTCCATCGTCCGGCGCAGCTCGTATCCGGAGTTGCGGAACACCCTCATCATCTGCACGTTCTCGGGGAGAACGAAGGCGCGGAAGCCGCGCACGTCGTGCTGTCTGGCGTAGCTGGTGAGCAGCTGCAGGAGGTTCGTCCCCAGACCCCTCCCCTGCTGGTCGTCGGCCACGGCAAACGCCACCTCGGCCACAAACGGCTCCTCTTCGGTGCGGTCGTAGCGGCCAACCGCCACCATGCGGCCCTCGTCGATGGCGACGAGCGCCATCCGGTGGTCGTAGTCGACGTTCGTGAAGTACTCCACCTCCTCCGGAGGGAGGGTGGTCTTGACGCGGAAGAACCGGAAGTACCGGCTCTCGGGCCCGAGCCGCTCGAAGAAGTCGACGAGCAGCTCTCCGTCCTCCGGCGTGATCGGGCGAACCCGAATCGTGTCACCGGTTCGGAGCACGACGTCGAGTTCGTATTCGGATGGGTAGGCGGCCATGGGATCTCTCTCGACTCTCTGACCCGAGGCTACCCGGGGTCCCGGCCCGGCCGGCGCTCGACCCGGTCGGCCGACTGCTCGGCCATCGAGGCCTGGGCGGCGGTGAGATCGTGGTCGGAGAAGCGGGCAAGCTCGTAGGCCCCGGTGACGGTGTCGAAGTCGGCGGCCCAGTCGGGGACCGCCGCTCCGCTGCGCCGGGCGAACTCGCGCATCGTCTCGCCTCTCCGCCGCCCTTCCAGACGCGTCGCCACGTGGGCGGCCGAACGCCGGTAGGCCCTGGCGATGCGGGCTCTCACCGGATCGCCAGGGTTCCACGGTTGCGGCGACCGATGGAACTCGCCAGCCGGCGCCTGCCCGGAGGCGAGCATTCGGCGCGCTCCCCGCAACAGCCCCACGAGAGCCCGCCACATGGCGGTGAGCATGCCCAGCAGTGCCCTGAGGACGTCGCCTGCCTTCACCGACCGACCGGCCCGCCCGGGCGCCGGATCCCTCTTGCCACTCTGGCGACCCTTGCGCCCGGCCCATGCGATGAATCCGACTGCGATCGCCCAGAACATGGCTTCCCCCAGCCAGGGCGGAGTGCGGTTGGCCGCCGCGTCGAACTCGGACGGGGCGTCGGTCTGCTGCGCGGGCCTGCGCTCGCCCGGGTTCGCTTCGAGGTCACCGAGGGCGGCGAGGCGGTCTGCCACCCACTCCCCCACCGGTCCGGCCCGAACGACTCCCCGCGCCGCGATCGACGACGCGCCGAACGAACCAAGCCAGACCGCCAGGATCACACTCACCACGGCCACGCTCACCGCAAACCCGCGGCGCAGCCAGCTCTCGCCCGTCGATGGCGCCACCGCGGCACGCTCGCGGCGCCACCGCGCCGCCTGCGCCTGCAGAGCCGCCCAGGCCAAAGAGGGCAGCGCCACCGCCAGGTAGACGACCGGCTCCACCCGCATGCCGGTGGCGGCAGGGCGACCCAGGTCGAACACCTCTCTCACACCAAGGACCGCATACCCCCCGGCCACCGTGACGACCAGTCCGAAACCGACGATTCGCTGTCTGAGACGAGCGATGGGGTCGCCCCCGTCGGCGCGTCCCGCTCCGCTCTCGATGGCATCCAGATCGTCGAAGGTCGCACGGGCGGAGGCGCGTACGACGAGGAAGACCGCAACGGCGACCAGCGTCTCCCGGTCCGCCACCACCCCGATCGCTCCTCCCGTCAACGCCTGGAGGACTCTGACTCCGATGACGCCGCCCAGCGGCTCGAGCCGCCGCCACCGGCGGTGGGCAGTGGGGTCTCCCACCGCCGCGTCGGTCAGGCGGACTGCGAGAGCGGCGAGGGTCGAGATCGCCGCCACCGCCGCCCCCAACCAGGGCCGGGCCGGACCGCCGGCGGCGGCGGCGACCGATGCGCCCACCAGTGCCGCGAGGAAGGCAACGATCGGGGCGCCGCCGATCACAACAGGGCCATCTCCTCGTAACGGGAGACTCCCGACACCGGGATCCCCATCGACTCGAGCATCGGACTCCAGGACGATCGGTGTCGGTCCCCGGCGGTTGACACCACCGATACCGCGTATCCGAGCCGCCGCAGCCGGTCGAGCGGAGCGATGTGGCTCTCTCCCACCAGGCCGGTGAAGAGCACCACGGCCGCCCCGAAGGGAAGCTCGGTGGGCTCGAGAAGGCCTTCGATCCGGTCGGCGGGCTGGGTGCGCACCGGCTGGGCACGAGCCAGGTACTCGAGCAGTCCCGACAGGTGGTCCACGCCTCGGCCGAGCGGAGCTCGCACGAGGCCGGCTTCGCGGGACGGGGCGTCGGTGCACCACAGGCGCATCGCCACCGCCTCCCGGCCCGTCGTCACGAGGTGATGGGCAATCGAGGCTGCTGCCGTCACAGACAGCTCGACCGACCGGCGTCGCCCGGGAGCGGGATGATGGGCCCAGGCGAGGTCGACGGCCATGAGCACCGCACGAGCGCTGCCCGGCTGGAGTCGCTTGGTCTGAAGGGCACCGAGCCGGGCGGTGGCGGTCCAGTGGATCGACCGGAGCGAGTCGCCCGGCGCGTAGTCGCGGACTCCCACCACTCTCGTGGGGTCGGGCGGGAGCGGCCGGTGGGTGGCTCGCAACTGCTCGAGCGCCCGGGCGTCGAGCCCCAGCCTGTCCATCGGCACCAGTCGGGGGTACACGAGCAGCGTCGTCGACGGGTGGGTCGGGCCCTGGATCGAGCGACCGGCAAACGTGTCGCCAGAGGTCAGCACCGTCGGACCCAATCGGTGCAGACCCCGTCTGGTGGCGTCGATCTCGGCCGCGTGGTGGACCGATCCATTCCGCGTGACGTCTGTGACCCAACGGACGGATCCCCCGAGGTCGAACGGCATCACGTCGACCATCGACACCCACGGGATCCGGCGGCGGGAACGCACCTCGTAGCGAATCTCGACCCGCTCTCCGTGGAACACCCGCGCGGGGTGGTGCTTGGTGACCTGGACCGTCTCCAGAGACCGCGCCGGCAACCACCACGAGGCCCCCGCCCACACCGCCAGTCCGGCGGCCACCCCCAGCATCGGGTCCACCCGCAGCGCCAGGGCTGCGACGGCGACTGCGATGGCGGGGCGAAGCAGACGCCTCATTCCCGGGGGACGACCGGCACGTCCGCCACGATCGAGGCGACGATCGACTCCGCCGACTGTCCCCGCAGGCGTGCGTCCGGGTTGACGGCCATGCGGTGCCGGAGAACGGCGACCGCGACGTCCTTCACGTCGTCTGGGATGACGTAGTCCCGGCCGGCCACCGCCGCCGTCGCCCGCGCCATCCCGGCCAGAGCGATCGAGGCCCGCGGGGAGGCACCCAGCACGAGTCCGGAGTGGCTCCGGGTGGCCTGTGCGATCGAGACCACGTACCCCGCGATCTCGTCATCGACATGGATTCCGGACACCCACTGCGCCGCCGCGAGGATCTCGTCGCCAGACGTCACCGGCTGCACCTCGGACAACATGAGCGCACCGCCCCGTCCTTGCAGCAGCCCCTGCTCCTTGCCGGCCTCCGGGTAGCCGAGCGACACCGAGACCAAGAACCGGTCGAGCTGGGCTTCCGGGAGCGGGAATGTCCCTTCGAACTCGATGGGGTTCTGAGTGGCGATCACGAAGAACGGGAGCGGCAGCGGACGGGTCACGCCTTCGACCGTGACCTGGCGCTCCTGCATCGCCTCGAGCAGCGCCGACTGGGTTCGCGGGGTGGCCCGGTTGATCTCGTCTGCCAGCACCAGACCGGTGAACACCGGCCCGGGCCGGAACTCGAACGTCGCCGACCGCTGGTCGAACACGCTCACCCCGGTGATGTCGTTCGGAAGGAGGTCGGGAGTGCACTGGATGCGCCGGAACGACAACCCGCTGGCGACCGCGAGGCTCCGTGCCAGCATCGTCTTCCCCGTCCCGGGCACATCGTCGAGCAGGACGTGTCCGCCGGCGAGCAGGGCGGCGATCGCCAGTTCGATCTGCCGTCGCTTTCCCACGACGACCTGTTCGACGGCGTCCGCCAACCGCGACGCGACGTCTGAGACGTGATCGGCGTCTGTCACGCCGCCGGCTCCACGAGCGGGATGCGCTCGACGCCGCACCGGGCCCGCGCCCGGGAGCCGGTGTCGGCGGCACGCGGGTCCGGACGGGCGGCGGGGACGGTCACAGGCCACAGTCTGCCACGACACCTCGAGGACGTGGCCCGTTGGAGACGCCGGGCATCGTCATGGGAGAGGGCACGCCGCCGCGGACCGAGCCGGGGCCGGCTGTTGGCCGCTCGGGTCGTGGCCGACACCGGCCGGAAACACAGAAGTGCGCATGTGGCAACAGCCGGGCAATCCCCCCGCAAACAGGCCCCCATAGCGTCGCTCAGACCCCACCGATTCGATTGGAGGAACGACATGTTGAGGAGATTCCCGGCGCTCGGCGGTCTGGCCGCCCTGGCGCTGTTCGGACCGCTCGCCGGAACGGCGCTGGCGCAGGAGGCGACGATCACCGAGGTGACCCTGGCCGTCGACACGCTGTGGATCGTGATCGCCGGGATCCTGGTGTTCCTGATGCAGGCCGGGTTCGCCCTGGTCGAAGCCGGTTTCACCCGGGCGAAGAACACCGCCAACATCGTCATGAAGAACTTCATGGACTTCTCCGCCGGCGCCATCGTCTACTGGGCGGTCGGGTTCGGCTTCGCCTACGGCGGGTCCACCCTGGGCGGGTTCCTGGCGTACGGTGGGGTGGGCGACGCGTTTTTCGTGTCCGACCGCGCGCTGTCTCCCGACTGGTTCTTCCAGGTGGTGTTCGCCGCCACCGCGGCCACCATCGTGTCGGGCGCCATGGCGGAGCGGACCAAGTTCTCCGCCTACCTCGCATACACCCCGTTCATCACCGGTCTGGTGTATCCGATCGTGACCCACTGGGTGTGGAGCGGCCAGGGCTGGCTCGGCGACCTCGGCTTCATCGACTTCGCCGGATCCGGGCTGGTCCACCTCACCGGCGGCGCTGCCGCCCTCGCAGGGGTCCTGGTGCTCGGCCCCCGGATCGGGAAGTACGACGAGGACGGCAATCCCAAGCCGATCCCCGGACACTCCCTGATGCTGGGTGCGCTGGGCGTGTTCATCCTGTGGTTCGGCTGGTACGGGTTCAACGGCGGCTCGACGCTGGCGGCCGTGAATGCCGACTTTGCCTCGGTGGCGGTGACCACCACCCTCGCCGCCTCGGCCGGGGCGATCGGTGCCATGGTGACGGCGTGGGCCAACACCCGATTCGGCCGCCCCGACCCGGGCATGACACTCAACGGCGCGCTCGCCGGGCTGGTGGGCATCACCGCAGGCACGGCCAACGTGTCGAACCTCGCATCGGTGATCATCGGCCTGGTGGCCGGGTTCATCGTCGTGGTGTCGATCATCCAGATCGAGAAGTCCGGCATCGACGACCCCGTGGGAGCCATCGCCGTGCACGGTGTCAGCGGAATCTGGGGCCTCCTGGCCGTCGGTCTGTTCGAATCGATCGAAGGGTCCGGCCTCTTCTATGGCGGTGGCCTCGAACTGCTCGGCATCCAGGCACTCGGCGCGGCGGCGATCGCCGTGTGGACCTTTGGCTCCATGACGATCGTGTTCCGCGGGATCAACGCCGTGATGGGCCTGCGTGTCTCGGCCGAGGAGGAGGTGGCGGGTCTCGACCGGGTCGAGCACGGCGCCGCCGCCTACCCCGAGTTCATGGAGCAGATCGCCGATCCCCGGGAACTGGATCCGATCAGCTGACAGATAGCCGACACCCGATTCCCGACACTGCCGGGAGAGACGGCGACCACTCGTGCCCGGGGTGGGATTCGAACCCACACGTCCTTTCGGACAGAGGTGTTTAAGACCCCCGCGTCTACGTTCCGCCACCCGGGCGCCCGCCCAGGGTATCGGTCAGCCGAGCGAGGCGATGATCCCGTCCAACAGATCCTTTTCCGAGACGGTGATCTCGGCCAGTTCGGCGTGGCGCATCGCCTCGCGGGCCACGATCGCCCCCGCCAGGATCACCGGCGCCCTGGCCGGGTCGAGCGCGGGGATGGCGGCGGTCTGTTCGACGGTGAGCGAGGCGAACCGCACCACGAGCCGCTCGACCGCGTGACGGGCAAGGCGATAGCCGTGCACCACCGCCCGGTCGTACGCCGGCAGGTCGGCGGCGACCGCAGCCAGGCTGGTCCAGGTCCCAGCCACCCCGATCGCCGACCACGTCCGCCGGGGCAGGACCGCCAGATCGAAGGCGGCCTCGGCGACGCCTGCGGCCGAATGCACCTCTTCGAACGTGGCCGGCCGGCTCACCGGAACCCGTTCGGTCAGACGCACCGAACCGATGTCGATCGAAACCCCCAGGATCGACTCCTCATGGCGCCAGACGAATTCGGTGCTGCCGCCACCGATGTCGACGACCAGGAACCGACCGTCCCCCCCGATTCCCGAGGTGGCGCCCGTGTACGCGAGCCGCGCCTCCTCTGCGCCCGTGATCACCTCGGGCCGGACACCCAGAGAGTCCTCCGCTCTCCGGAGGAAGGTCCCGGCATTACGGGCATCGCGGGAGGCGGACGTGGCCACCGCCCTCGCCCGGGCGACCCCATGGCTGCGCATCAGTTCCCCGTAGTCGGCCAGGACGGCGACGGTCCGCTCGATTGCCTCATCCGACAGCCGGCCGGTGGCGTCCACCCCGCGGCCGAGGCCGGTGACCCGCTGGTAGCGTCCCAGCTCTTCGCCGTCTGCGGTGATCAGCAGACGCATCGAATTGGTGCCGATGTCGACCGCCGCCCGCACCTCGGTCATCTCGGTTCGCTCCACGACTCGTTGTGCCGACCGTCGAGCACGCACGGCTCCAGACAGTCGAGCGGCTCCACCCACGGGGCGACCGCCTCCCCCACCGGGTTGTCGTTGCCGGCGGCATGGTCTGCGTAGTGGGCGTGCAGACACTTCACGCCTCCCCCCGAGCCTGCCACCCCCCCGGAGGGTCGGGGGGTGGAGTCGGGGGGGAGGGAAGCGTCGCGCTCGTCTGCGTAGCGGAGATGGGCCGCCTCGAGGCGGGCCCCGAATTCGGGCTCGAGGCGGGTCTTGGCATCCATGTGCCGCACGCCGCCCATCGCCTCGAGTCTTCCGATGCGACGCGAGGCCAGCGGGCACGTGAGCCAGTAACGGGTGGGAAACGGAGTGCCGTCATCCAGGATCGGCGGGACGATCGCCACCACCGGGAGACCGAGCGGACACCGTGCCGCCACCTGGGAGGGGGCGCGCAGCGGTCGACCGATCTGCACGGCCATCACCGCCGCGTCGCTCACTCGCCGACCAGATCCTCGCCGGTGAGAAACGCCCAGATGCGCTGGAGGATGCCTACCGACGGGTCGGCCGACGTCTGGGCCTCGGTGTCCTCGGGATACACCAGTGGGGCAGGGGCGGGCTCGACGATGACGAACGCCTTCTCCCCCGGCCGCACGTAGCCCAGCTGCTCGCGGGCGAGCCGCTCGATCTCGGTGGGCGTGGAGAGGGCATCCACTTGACCCTGCAGGAGGTCGTTCTGCTCGCTGACCGCGACGAGCCTCGCCCGGGCACCGTCCAGTTCCTGGCTCTGCTCCACGATCTGGCGGAGCGGGAGCACATTGGTCAGAGCCGCCACCGCGACCAGCGTCAGCGCCAGGCCGAACACCATCAGACCAGGACGCCGAGTCAGGGTCATGTCGGCCTCCGAAACGCCGACCATCCTCCGAACCGGGCTTGATCCCCGAGGGACTCCTCGATGCGGAGCAACGCGTTGTACTTGGCCGTCCGCTCGCCGCGCGCCGGGGCGCCGGTCTTGATCTGCCCGGCGTTGGTGGCCACCGCCAGGTGGGAGATGAAGGCGTCCTCGGTCTCCCCGGAGCGGTGGCTGACCATCCGCCCGAACCGGGCGCGCTCGGCGGTCTCCATGGTGTGCAGCGTCTCGGACAGCGAGCCGATCTGGTTGACCTTGATCAGGACGGCGTTGGCGGCCCTGGTGGCGATTCCCTTCTTGAGGATCTCCTCGTTGGTGACGAACAGGTCGTCGCCCACCAGTTGGACACGGTCGCCCACCCGTTTCGTGAGCTCGACCCAGCCCTCCCAGTCGGCTTCGTCCATCCCGTCTTCCACCGACACGAGCGGGAACTCGTCGACCAGTTCGGCCAGGTAGTCGACCATCTGGGCAGACGACAGCGTCTTGCCCTCGAGGTGGTAGTTGCCCTCGCGGTGCAGCTCCGAGGCGGCCACGTCGAGCGCCAGCGCGATCTCGTCGCCCAAGGAATAGCCGGCGCTCTCCACGGCCTCGGCCAGCAGCTCCAGTGCCGCCCGGTTGGTGGGCAGGTTCGGTGCGAACCCGCCCTCGTCGCCGACGTTGGTCGACAGACCCCGACCGGCCAGGACCTTCCTCAAGGAGTGATAGACCTCGACCCCGGCCCGCAGTGCGTCACGGAATGATCCGAAGCCGGCCGGAACAAGCATGAACTCCTGGATGTCGACGGAGTTGGCGGCATGGGCTCCTCCGTTGAGCACGTTCAGACACGGAACCGGAAGGACCCTGGCAGACGGCCCTCCCAGGTAGCGAAACAGCGGAAGCCCGACCTGGGCCGCCGCCGCCCTGGCAGTCGCCAGCGACACGGCCAGGATGGCGTTGGCCCCCAGCTTCCCCTTGTTGGGAGTGGCGTCGAGGTCGAGCATGCGCTGATCGACGGCCTCCTGAAAGGTGGCGTCCATGCCCAGAAGCGCCGGCTGGATGGCGGTGTGGATGTGGTCGACCGCCCGCGACACCCCTTTTCCGCCGTAGCGGTCCCCGCCGTCTCGAAGCTCCACGGCCTCGAGTGCCCCGGTCGACGCCCCGGAAGGAACGGCGGATCGCCCGAATCCACCCCCGGCGAGGTAGACCTCGGCTTCGACCGTCGGGTTTCCGCGGCTGTCGAGGATCTCACGAGCTCGGATGTCGATGATCGTGGTGGGCAAGTCCAAGCTCTCCTTGCGACCTGGACCGCGAAGGCTAGCAAGGGGCTGAAGCGGTTCTGAGAACCAGACCGGTCAGGCGCCCCGCTTGGCTCGTTCCCATCGCTCGTCCATCTCCACGAGCGAAAGCCCTTCCATCGGCCCTTCGGCCTCCATCCTCCGGAAGCGGTCGGCGAAGCGTTGAACGCAGGAGCGCACCACCAGCTCGGGGTCGAGGTCGAGATGGCGGACCACGTTCACCACCGAGAACAGCACATCACCCAGCTCGTGGCTGACACCCTCGCCGGTGTCGATGGCGTGCTCGAGTTCGTCGAGCTCCTCCCGCACCTTGTCGAGCACCGGTGGAAGCGCCGGCCAATCGAACCCCGCCTTGGCCGCCCGGCGCTGGACTTCCGCCGCAGCCGCCAGACCGGGAAGATGGGCCGGAAGGCCATCGAGCGCCGAGCCGCCCGGATCGCCCTTCTCCCCTGCCTTGATCGCATCCCAATTGGCCTTCACCGTGTCGGCGTCCGGCGCCTCGACGTCGCCGAACACGTGGGGATGGCGGCGGACGAGCTTGCGCCGGAGCTGCTCTGCGACGTCGTCGATGTCGAAACCTCCCGCCTCGGCAGCAATGGCGGCGTGGAACAGCACCTGGAGGAGGACGTCACCGAGTTCCTCTTCGACGTCGGCGTATGCCCCGTCGTCGACCGCACCGGCGTCAGGGAGCGCAGCCAGGGCGTCCGCCAGCTCGAATGTCTCCTCGATCAGGTAGCGACCGAGCGACTGGTGCGTCTGCGCCCGGTCCCAGGGGCACTCTCGACGGAGCCGCTCCATGGCGGACACGACACCGACCAGGCCGCCGCCCACCCCCGGGACATAGAGCGAGGTCCTGACGCCGGCCAGCTCGACGTCGATCGATTCGATGGTCCCCGTCCTCACAAGCTGATCGCTCGAGCCCAGCCCCCGGAGCACCGTCACCTCGGTTCCCTCGGGAAGGACCCGGTCGAGCCGGACGAGGATGTCTGCGAGCACCGCAGGGGCGTCGAGGTGGCCGATCACGGTCGGCTTGTCGATCGCCAGCGGAACGGGGAGATCGTGGGCATTGAGCAGTTGGAAACCGTCGACGAGGGGATCGATCCCGACCGCCCCCAGGACGGCATCGACGAACGACTCGGAGACGATCACCTCCGCATCTCCGAGCAGGCGCCTGATCCCGGCCACCGCGATCTCGCCCACCAGCGGGCTCCCGGGGACGGCGTACACCACCGGTCCCTGCGCCGCCGCCCGCACCACTCGCTCGACGATGGCGCCGTACACGTCCTCGAACCGCTCCCCGGTCTCATAGAGGTCGTCGCAGTCCTCCACGGTGCGCAGATCCGCCAGCTGGACGGCGGCCGGATGCTGCATCGTCCGCACGATCACACGCCTCGACTCGTCGAGAAGCACCGCCCGCGTGGAAGCGGGGAGACGTTCCAGGTCGCCGGGGCCCAGCCCGGCGATCGTCACTGCGGGGGCAGGACCTGCGGGAACGGGTTCACCGTCCATGTCCCGTACTGCTCCCCGATCGAGATGTCGGCGGCTCCCAGCACTTCCAGCAGCCAATCCTGGAGCAGGGTTCCGCGCCTGACCGAATCGATCTGAGTGCGGAGATCCGCCTCGACCTGTTCGAACGGGGTCGTGGTTCGCTCCCGGACCAGGATGATGTGATAGCCGAACTGCGACTGGACCGGTTCGGTCGGCGCGTCGATGGTGGCGTCGATCACGCCCTGGGAGAACTCGGGCACGTACCGGTCGAGGGTGGAGCATCCCAGATCCCCGCCGCTCTCGGCGGTGCCGTCTGTGCCCTCTTCGGCGGCGACGGCAGCGAATTCCTCGCCGTCGTCGAGCCGCTGCTTCACGGCATCGGCCTCCTCCTCGGTCGCCACCAGGATGTGGCTGGCGCAGGCGTTGGTGAGGGCGTACAACTGCCTTTCGTACTCATCCTGGAGGTCCTGGTCGGTGACGAGGTCGGCGGTCGCCACCAGCGCAGCCTCCACCTCCTCTGCCACGAGCTGCTGGCGGGCGATGCGCCGCAACCAGTCGTCGGTACGACCGACCACCCAGCCCTCCGGAAGCGCCTGACCCTGCAGGTAGCCCCCGTCGAGGAACTCCTGGTACCCGAGCCCGGTCGTGGTCTCGATCTGGGCCTGGATCTCCGATCGCCTCGACTCGACCTGCTCGGAGGAGACGGTCACACCGAAGTCGGCGCTGGCGGCGCCGATCACCACGACCTCGACGATGGCGTCGAGCAGCTCGTCGGCGAACTGTTCTGCGGGGATGACGGAGGCATCCTGCAGCAGCGACGCGACGTCGGATTCGAGGATCTCGGTGTCGCCGACGGTCGCGACGACGGCCTCACCGCCGCATGCCGCAAGCAGGCCGGCGGCAAGGGCGAGGATGATCAACGGTTTCTTCACGGATTGAACCTCGGGTTCGAGAGAGCGGAATCCTACCGTGCCCGCCGGGCTTCAACGAGAGAACGGCGCAGCGGGAGCCGGCTCTGTGCCCGTGCGGCTCCGATCCGGCCGGCGGCCGCGGGCACGAAGTCTGTGGCCGTCTGGGTCCGCCCACCCCGCAAACGGTGCCGGCGCGGCCCCGGGCGGAGCCGGCTCAGCCGTCTTCGGGCCACATCGATCCGAGGAAGTCGAGCAGCCCGGCAACCAGTGGGCGGGGGGACGGCAGGAACAGCACCCCTTCGGAGGCGCGCAGCACCGCCCTGGGAGCGAGCCGCTGGAGCCGAACCTCCTGTGACACCGAGAGATCCACGGGGCTGAGCCGGATCTCGTCCCGGAGCCGGACCACCTCGGTCAGGCCGACTCGAACGGTCTCGACCCGCAGATGGGCGACCTCGAGCAGGGATCGGGCCCGGTCGGGCAACGGACCGAACCGATCCTCCCATTCGGCGGCCACCTCGTCGACCTCTGCGTGCGACCGGGCCACCGCCAGACGGCGATAGGCCTCCAGCCGGAGCTGCTGATCCTCGATGTAGTGGTCGGGCAGGTGGGCGTCGATGGGCAGGTCGATGCGGATCTCGGCCTCGGCGCCGCGCTGTGGGAGCGACTCGTTTCCGGACAGCTCGTCCACGGCCTCCGCCACCAGCTCGGCGTAGAGGTCGAATCCCACCGCCGCCACATGGCCAGACTGCACCTCCCCCAGAATCGAACCCGCTCCGCGGATCTCGAGGTCCTTCATGGCGAGGTGGAACCCGGAGCCCAGATCGGTGGCCTCGCCGATCGCTTCCAGACGCCGGTAGGCCTCTTCGGTGAGCGACTGGTCGGAGGGATGCATGAGGTAGGCGTATGCCCGCTGATCGGAACGGCCCACCCTGCCCCGCAGCTGATAGAGCTGGGCGAGCCCCAGCAGGTCGGCTCGCTCGACGATGAGGGTGTTGACCTGGGGCAGATCGAGGCCCGACTCGATGATCGTGGTCGCCACCATCACGTCGTACTCGCGGTTCCAGAAGTCGAGCATCACCTGCTCGAGCTGGCCTTCGGACATCCGGCCGTGCGCCACCACATATCGGGCATCCGGGACCAGCTGGCGGAGGCGCGCCACCGCCCGCTCGATCGACTGGATCCGGTTGTGGACGTAGAAGATCTGCCCCTCCCGGAGCATCTCGCGACGGATGGCGGCCGACACGGTCTGTTCGTCGTACGGCCCGACGTAGGTGAGGATCGGGTGCCGGTCCTCGGGAGGTGTGCGGATGTGCGACACATCCCTGATTCCGGTCAGCGCCATCTCCAGGGTGCGCGGGATCGGGGTGGCGGTCAGGGTCAGGACGTCGACACCGATTCGCAGCTGCTTGATCCGATCCTTGGCCGCCACCCCGAACCGCTGCTCCTCGTCGACCACCAGGAGCCCCAGCGACTTGAAGGCCATGTCTTCGGACAGCAGGCGATGCGTGCCGATCACCACGTCCACCTTGCCGGTGCGCAGACCCTCGATGGTCCGGGCGGCCTCCCGCGACGTCACGAAGCGCGACAGCATCGCCACCTCGACCGGATAGGGCGCGAATCGCTCCGAGAAGGTCTGGAAATGCTGCTGGGCGAGGAGGGTCGTCGGACAGAGGATCCCCACCTGCTTCCCCCCGTTCACCGCCTTGAACGCCGCCCGGATCGCCACCTCGGTCTTTCCGAATCCGACGTCACCGAACACGAGGCGGTCCATGGGCCTGTCGCTCTCCATGTCGAGTTTCACGTCGCCGATCGAGGTCAACTGGTCGGGTGTCTCCTCGAAGGGGAACGCCGCCTCCATCTCGCGCTGCCACGGCGAATCGGGCGGGTAGGCGTGGCCGGTCGCCTGAGCCCGCAGCCGGTGGAGCCGGACCACCTGCTCGGCGACGGCCGCCGCGGCCTTGCGCACCTTCGACCTGGTCTCGGACCAGTCCTTGCCACCCATTCGGGAAACCCGGGGTGCCTCGCCGCCGGTGTACCTGGTCACCGCCGCCAGCTGGTCGGTGGGGACATAGAGCCGGTCTTCCCCGGCATAGGCCACCACCAGGTAGTCCCTCTCCACCCCGGCCATGGTGCGCGACACCAGCCCCTCGAACCGCCCGATGCCGTGCTTGTGGTGGACCACGTAGTCACCCGGCTCGAGGTCCCGGTACTCCGCCCCGACGCCTGCCGACCGCCGGGTGCCGACTCGCCGGTGGGCCCGTCGTCGTCCGGCGATCTCCTGTTCCCCGAGCACGGCAACGCCGATGTCTGGGAGCACGAACCCGCGATGGATTCCGGTGCCGATCACCCCCGACCGCCCGGCATCCAGCGCCTCGCGCCGCTCGAGCACGGTGCCCAGGTCCCCCAGCACCCGCGCCACCCGATCGGCAGCCGGAACGCCGTCCATGGCCACCACGACGGCGATCCCCCTCTGCAGAAGGCGGCCGATGGCGCCGGCGACCGCCTCGGCATCTCCCGGTGCGGCATCGAGGCCGCGCACCGCCAGCTGTTCGTCTGCCGGACCGGTCGGGACCGCGGGCATCTCGACGGTCGGACGGGAGGCCAGCCGGGACGCCAGATCGAGAAACAGGGCGGGATGCTCTCCCGCCTCCGGGGCGCCATGCCCCCAGGTGACGGCCAGCGCCTCCGCCAGGGCTTGCTCTTCGTCGATGAGGGCTCGGGCCCGATCCACGGCCTGGGCCGGGTCGACCACGACCACCGTGACCCCGGGCCCCACCTCGTCGAGGACGCACCGCTCCTCGGCCATCCACGGCATCCACGATTCCATCCCGGCGAAGTGGGCCCCCTCCGCCAGTCGGTCCCACACCGACGCATTCCACGGGTCGGTCGACACCAGCCCGATGGCCCGCTCCACCACCCCCGGTCCCGGGCGAAACTCACGAGCCGGATAGACGATCAGCCGCTCGACCGCCTCCCGGGACCGCTGATCGCCCACGCCGAATCCGCGCAGGTCTTCGACCTCGTCGCCCCAGAAGTCGATGCGCACCGGCTCGTCCGCCTGGGCCGCGAACACGTCGACGATGCCGCCCCGAACGGCGAACTCGCCCCTGGCCTCAACCCGATCCGTGCGGTGGTATCCCATCTCCGCCAGTTCGGCGGCCAGCCGGGCCACGTCGCGCTCGGCACCCCTTGCGAGCACGACCGGCTCGTACGGCGACGGGCTCGTTCGTTGGATCGCCGCTCTGACCGGGGCGACCACGATGGTTCCCTCCCCTCCCGCCGCCAGCGCATGCCGCGCCTGGGCGCGCCGGGCCATGGTCGAGGCGTTGGGTGAGAGGTGCTCGAAGGGCAGGGTCTCCCATGCCGGCATGAGGCGGACGTCCTCACAGAACAGACCGACATCGTCCGCCAGCTCCTCGGCGTCACGCTCGCCCGGAACCACCACCAGCATCGGCCCGGCGGTGGCACGCGACAGCCCGGCGATTGCGAACGCACGAGCGCCATGGGCGACCGCCCAGCGCCCCGGAAGGCTCGGCACGTGCTGGGCGCGCCAGGAATCGACGAGGGCGGCGAGCGGAGCGGTCATCAGACGAGACGATCGTAGGCGACTGGCCCCGGAACTCAGCCGGTGGCGTAGCTGCCCGTCCCGACGGCGATGAGCGTGCCCTCTTCGTTGCACAGCTCCATCCG
>DATCZS010000073.1:0-23640 GCA_036525795.1 Acidimicrobiia bacterium
ATCGAACGGGGCGGAGGCGATCCTCTCCCGCAGATACCGTCCGAGGGCGGCGTAGCGAGCGGCGCCGGGAATGGGAGGGATGTTGGCGTTGGTGTGAATCGGCACGATCGGCACGTCGAGATCGGGAGTCATGAACACCGCCGGGAGCGTGAACGAGTGGTCGAGCACCCATTCGTTCGACATCGCGAAGTCGAATGAATCCGGAAGCGTGGCGTCACCCAGGAGCCAGCCCGCCAGCTCCGGGTCGCCGGTCATCTCCCACGGTTCCAGCCCGAAGGTGCGGATCTCGTTCTCGAATGTGCAGGCGAATCGCTCCGCCTTGCCGATGCAGAACGCCGGCGAGTTGGTCCAGGAGAACTGGCGGAGATGATCCGAGCCCACCACGACCAGGACATCGGCTTCGGCGGCGGCGATCCCTCGACCGAAGCGGTCGAAGTTCTCTCGGGTGGCCAGCAGGTCCTCCGGGACCGGGTCGCCACGCATCGCCCGCCACAGGAGGGGGTTGTGGGGCACGCCCAGGATCGCAACGAGTTCTGCCATCTCCGCTCCCCTAGACGTATTCCACCGCGGTCGTGATTTCGATCTGAGGTGAGATCGAGCGGGCCACCGGACACCTGTCGACGTGCAGCCCATGCACCCGCTCCACCGTCTCGCGCTGGTCGGATTCAACCCCCCGCAGCCTGTAGGTGACGTTGATCCGCTTCACGACCAGCACCGAACCCTCCTTTTCGATGTCGCCCGTGACCTCGCCCACGAGGTCTCCACCGCTTGCGTTGATGCCGCGCGCCTCCAGCGCGCCCCCGAAGGTGCCGGTCAGTCAACCGCCGGCGGCGGCCACCAGATAGTCGATGGTGGTGGTGTCCGGCGGGTAATCGTCGGGGGACACGCCGTAGTGCTCGGCGATCTCGGAATGCACGCCGAACGTCACCGGTTCTGAGCGTGCCGGCAGGGTGGCCCGCCGCATCGGTCCCTTGATCCGCTCGATCGTCGCCCGGCTCACGTAGGTCGTCGTCATGGTCGCCTCCTGTCCATGGCCATCGCGGTGGGTCGGATGCCGTTTCCCTCTCTCATGCGCCGCCGCCCAACTGCGCCCCCATCCAGTCCGCCATGTGCGGCCTGTAGAGGTAGGCCTTGTTGGTCGCGACGTGATTGGCCCCGGGAATGATGTTGACGGTCACCGGCCCGGCGATCCCTTCGGCGATGCGGCGGGTCTGGTCGGCGGGCACGATCCGGTCGATGGCGCCCGTGACGATGAACGACGGACACTCGACATGTTCGGTGACACCGGTGAGGTCCATCGAAGCCAGCTTCTGTTTGGCGGTCGCAAAGTCGGGCGAGTGCGTTCGCACCTGGAACGCCACCTTCGTCATCGGTGGAGTGTCGTCGATCGTCTCGATGAGGGTGTGCGGGCCGGACAGAGAGATGATCGCCTTGATCCTCTTCTCGAATGCAGCCGCCCGCACCACGTAGTAGCCGCCGAGGCTGACACCGAGCGCTCCCAGTCGGTCGGTGTCGAGGTCGGTGCGGGTTTCGAGGGCGTCGATGGCGGCGGTGACGGGCTTCTCGTAGGCGGTATCGATGGGAAGGTCGTACTCGGCTTCGCCCTGGCCCGGGCCGTCGAAGGCGAATGTGGCCATTCCCCGTTCGAGAAACCAGTGCTCCATCCCCGACAGCTCCTCTTTGGCCGAGTCGAGACCGGAGATGAGCAGCACCACCGGCGGTCTGTCCACTCCGCCCGGCTTGCGCAGGTTTCCGGCCAGGGTGTGGGTGCCCAGGTAGGGGAACTCGATCCGGGTTGCCGGCGGATCGAGGAGAGGCTGAGCCTTGCGGTGCGCTTCGACCGCCAGATGGTGGGTGGCGCGCATCTGGGGGATGTCGTGGCAGAAGAGGAACTTGCCGAAGTGGTATTCGACCGAGGCGGTCAGGTAGTGGAGGCCGGCAGAGCGTCGGTATCCGGCCTCCAGAGCCTTGTCGCCCTCCGCCTCGTGAACCCGGCCGACGGCGGTCCAGGCTGCACACCAGTCATCCCACGAGTCGATCGAGCGGGTGACGTCGAGGAAGTCCCCCACCGGCACGCCATGTTCCACATATCGCGGCGCCCAGTGTTCGATCGCCGCCTCGATCCTCGGATCCGCCATCTCACACCTCCGTCGGCGGAGGGTATCGCGCCGGGGGATCGAATGCCCTCGCCCCGGGGATGCACCTTCCGGCTACCCGGCGAGACAGGCGAGCGTTCGTCGCCAGACCTCGCGGGCCGCTCCGGGGTGGTGACGATCGGGGCGGGTGTGGTCGTGAAAGGCGTGTTTCGTTCCCGGGAATGACTCGAGCACGATGTCGGCCGGCGAATCGATCAGGGCGCGACACAAGGGCGGGACGGTTGCGTTCACCCGTGGGTCGTCTTCGGCGTAGACGGCGTAGACCGGCGTCCGGATCCTCTGCGCCGCCTCTGGAGACGGTCCGATCCCGTAATAGAGCACCGCCCGGTCGGGCGTCCGGCGGGTGATGAGCTGCCAGCCCATCTCGGCGCCGAAGCAGAACCCCACAACGGCCAGGTGACCGTGGTGGCCGAGCATCCAGTCGAAGATGGCGGTCAGGTCGTCGATGTGCACCTCGTCGTCGATCTGTCGTGTCGAGACCGACGCGGGATCGCCGGAGAAGGCCTCGGTGCCGCCGATCCGGCTCAGCAGGTCGGGCGCCACCACGGGATGGCCGGCCTCGCCCAGTGCCACGGCCACCTCGACCATGTAGGGCACCATCCCCCGGTTCTCGTGGATCATCAGAATCGGGAGCCCGCCGCGCTGTGTTGGCGTCACCGATGTGGCGGCGAGGTGGACCCCCGCTCCCGGCACCGTGATGCGATCGACCGCGACGTCCATGACCGCATCGTACGTCGGGCATGCCGATGGCCGCCCGGGCGGCATAGGATCCCCTGCGTATCGGACGCGGGAGCACGTGGTGAGCGAACCAGGCGGTGACGACCGAACCCCGAGGCCGGGGGTCGCAGTCCCGACCGTGTCCGTTCGGGCGACGTGCACGATGTGGCGGAGAGTGGCGTGAGCATGGTCACCCTTCTCGATGCCGGCACCGTCGACCGCTACCTCGACACCGAGCTGGCCCTCGACACGATGAGGCGCTGCTTCCGCCTCGAGCACGAGGGCCGCGCGGGCCCGGCGGAGCGCATCGACCTGCCGCACCCCGCCGGCTGGATGCGCGTCCTCCCGGCGGTGTTCGAGGGCCTCGGCGTGTTCGGGCACAAGGTCATCAGCTTCCATGGGACGCACGGCGTTCGCTATGTGGTCACACTCTTCGACATCGAATCCGGCGACCTCAGGGCGGTGGTCGACGCCGAGGCGATCACCGGAGCTCGGACCGGGGCAACCGCCGCGCTCGCCGCAGACGTGCTCTGCCGTCGGGACATCGGAGTGGGGGCGATCATCGGAACAGGCTCGGTTGCGCGAACCCAGCTCCCCGCCCTGCAGGCAGTGCGCCCCGTCGGCGAGATCCGCGTCTACTCCCGCAACCCGCTCAACCGGGAGGAATTCGTGGCGGAGATGCAGCCGGGCACCGACGCCCGGCTGATCCCCGTGGATGCGCCGGAGGCGGCGTACGACGGCGCCGACCTCGTCACCCTCGCCACCAAGTCTCCGACTCCCGTGTTCGCCCGACCCCACCTCGAACGGGGCATGCACGTCAATTCGGTGGGATCGGCCCGTCCGAATCTGTCCGAGGTCGCGCCGGACGCCTTCGATGCCTTCGACGTGGTGGTGTGCGACTCCGTGGAGCTGGTGTTCGCCGAGTCGGGCGACGCGATCAGCGCCGCCGGGTCGGGGCTCTTCGACCGGGCAGGTGCGCGTGACCTCGCCGAGGTCGTCGCCAACCCTGAACTGCGAGGTGAAGCCGACACGACGCTGTTCAAGTCGACCGGAACCGGTCTCCAGGATCTCTCATTGGCGCTCGCCGTCCTCGAGAGGGCAGTCGAAGACGGTGCGGGCACGGTGGTCGACGACGTCCTCGCCCTCAAGGCGTTCGGTCCCACGGGGCGAACGTGAGGGCGGCGGTGACGGCCGAGCCGATGGGCGAGATAGCCGTGCGTGAGATGCCGGATCCGCCACGAGGGATCGGCGAGATCATCATCCGGGTCCACGCAGCCAGCGTCAACCGTCTCGACCGGGCGGTGTACGAAGGAACGGCGATGGGCGGTGTCGCCCGCTTCCCTCTGATCCAGGGGATCGACGCCGCCGGTCGGGTCGAGACGGGAACCGGACCCTATCCAGAGGGGATGAGGGTGGTGGTCAAGCCGACGATCGCCTGCAATCGCTGCCGAATGTGCCGCCGCGGCAGGCAGGTGGACTGCGCCCGGTCCAAGACCTTCGGAATCCACCGACAGGGCGGATACGCCGACCTGCTGGCGGTGCCGCGGTCAAACCTGTTTGCACTCCCCGACGAGGTGACGTTCGCCGAGGGAGCGGTCGCCGCCCACAGCCATGCCGTCGTCTTGCGGATGATCAGGGCGGCAGGGGAATTGCCCCGTGACGCCAGGGTGATGGTCACGGGCGCGGGCGGGGCGCTCGGAACCGCCGCCGTCCAGCTCCTCTCGGCGCTCGGGAAGAGTGTGATCGCGGTCGCCTCGTCCAACGCAAAGCTGGAGCTGGCAGGGGACATCGGGGCATCGATGCTCGCCAACCGGGCAGATCTGGGTTCCGGCTTCGTAGAGGCGATCCGGGGGGCGACCGACGGAGAAGGAGTGGATGTCGTCATCGAGACGACTGGCGCGCAGGAGGTCATCGGCGACGGGCTTCGCCTGCTCGCCCGGGGTGGGACGATGGTGCTCGTCGCGGCCCAGCCGGGCGCCCGGGTCGAACTCGACCCGCTCGCCCTGTACCGGAACCGGCAGCGCGTGATCGGCTCGTCCGGCGCAGGCAGACAGGACTTCGTCGATACGTTCACGATGCTGGCCGACCACGACATACGCCCGGTGATCTCGGCGACGTTCCCTTTGGCCGAGGCTCAGGCGGCGATGGACTCGGTGCTCGACCGGGAGCGCATCGGAAAGGCCGTGATCGACATGGAGGCATCGGGATGAGAGTGGACCTGGAGAAGCTGCGGGACAACGTGGAGTCGACCGCCGGTCTCCTCGCGGCAGATCCCACCGCCGGACACGTCCGGCCGAGGGTGGTGACGCGGCTGATCGAAGACGTCCACGCCCGTTCCGACTTCGTGCAGTACGACAAGGAGTTCTCCTTCGAATGCGACGAGTCGGAAGGTCGGGCGGGAGGAGGCGAGGCCCCCAGCCCGCTCCGGTACTTCCTCTCCGGCCTCGCCTTCTGCCAGCAGGTCTGGTACGCCAAGGGGGCGGCGATGGCCGGGTGCGAGATCACCGAACTGGTCATCGAGGTCTCCACGTACATGGACATGCGCGGAGAGCACCTGATCGATGGAGTCCCCCCCAATCCCCAGTGGATCGTGATCGACGCAGATGTCGACAGTCCCTCCACCCCGGACCGGGTGCTCGGGATGGTCGACGAGGCCAACGCCCGCTGTCCCGTGTACAACCTGGTCGTCCGGGCGGTTCCGATCTACGAGCGCATTCGCCACCGGGGTGTCCTCCTGCGCGACACCGTTCCCCCCGGAGTCGAATGATGGCGGGGGCGCTCGAAGGCATCAGGGTCCTCGAACTGTCGCGCTACATCGCGGCTCCCGTCACCGGCAAGCTCCTGGGCGAGTTGGGTGCAGACGTCGTCAAGATCGAGGACCCGTCTGAAGGCGACCCGATGCGGCGCTGGCAGTCGGGCGATCGAGGCCACAGCCCTCAGTTCGCCGTCTACAACCGCACCAAGCGAGGGATCACGCTCGATCTGAAGAACCCTGCCGGGCTCGAGACCTTCCTGCGCCTGGCCGACGGCGCAGACGTGGTGGTGGAGAACTTCCGGCCCGGGGTGATGACCCGCCTCGGAGCCGGCTGGGAGGTGCTGTCGGCCCGGAACCCCCGCCTCATCTACTGTGCGATCACCGGATTCGGTGCCTCGGGACCGTACGCCGACCGGCCCGCGTACGACACGGTGATCTCGGCGATCGGGGGCCTCTTCAGCCAGATCATGGATGTGGAGCGTCCTCAGCCGGTCGGACCGGCATTCTCCGATCTGCTGGCCGGACTGAGCGCGGCCCACGGGATCCTCGCCGCCCTGGTGTCACGCGATCGGACCGGGAGGGGCCAACTGGTCGACGCGTCGATGTTGCGCTCCGTGGTGGGCCTGCTGGCCGAGCCCGGGACGGTGTTTCTCGACCAGGGGCAGGTGACCGTCTCGAACACCCGTCAGCGGCGGGCGCAGGCCTACGGTCTCGTCGCCTCCGACGGGTTGCCGTTCGTCGTGCACATGTCGGTACCCGAGAAGTTCTGGCTCGCCGTGACCGAGGTGTTCGACCTGACGGCGCTGCGGGAGGATTCGAGATTCTCCGATCGCCAGGCTCGCCACGACCACTACTCCGAGCTCGACGCCGTCCTCAAACAGGCGGCACTTCGAAGGACCAGGGCGGAGTGGTTCGCCGCACTGGAGAAGGCAGACGTCCCGCACGGACCCATCAACGGGTTCGCCGACCTCTTCAACGACCCGCAGGTCGCCGAACTGGGGATCGTGCAATCGGTGCCGATGCCAGACGGCGGGCGGCCCCTCACCCAGGTGGGGCCGCAGTTCTCACTGTCGGCGACGCCGCTTCGCGTGGACCCCCCGGCGCCCGGGCTGGGAGAGCACACCGCCGAGGTGCTCGCCGAGGCGGGCCTCTCCGGCGAGGAGATCGACGCGCTGGCTCAATCAGGCGCCATCTGAGACAGGAGCGAGATGAACATCGAAGACGTCGTCGCCATCGACATCCACACCCATCCCCAGACCGAGGAGTTCCTGGCGGCCATGGGGGCGCGGCGGCGGCAGATGGGCGAACACTTCAAACAAGAGCGCAGGGCGGTGTCGTTCGCAGAGCAGGCCGACCTCTATCGGGAGCGCCGGATGATGGCCGTTCTGTGCAATTCCGACGACGAGACGGTGTCGGGTGTTCCCGGGGCGCCCAACGACCTGATCGGCAGGGCGGTGGAAGAGCACCCGGACGTCTTCATCCCCTTCGCCGGGATCGACCCCCACAAGGGTCCGGCCGCCATCGAAGAGATCCGGCGGTGTCACGCAGAGTTCGGGATCAAAGGGATCGGCGAGCTCAATCCCGCGCGCCAGAAGTTCTTTCCCAACGACCGTACGTTCTATCCCATCTGGGAGGTGTGCCAGGAGCTGGGGATCGTCGTGATGTTCCACATGGGCTTCGCCGGGGCCGGAGCGGGAAAGCCGGGCGGAATGGGATACAAGCTCGACGCGGTTCGGGCAATCCCCTACCTCGACGACGTCGCCGCCGACTTCCCCGA
This sequence comes from Acidimicrobiia bacterium, assembly GCA_036525795.1. Classification (GTDB taxonomy): domain Bacteria; phylum Actinomycetota; class Acidimicrobiia; order Spongiisociales; family ZC4RG35; genus DATCZS01. The sequence goes on from DATCZS010000073.1 coordinate 7,406, forward strand.
ACTGCAGGTCATTCACGCCCACCCGGGGTGGCCGTTCCATCACGAGGCGCTGGCGGCGTGCTGGCACAAGTCGAACTTCTGGATCGACCTCTCGGGGTTCGCGCCTCGCTACTTTCCCGAGGAGGTGGTCCGCTACGCCAACAGCCTCATCCAGGACAGAGTGCTGTTCGGCACCGACTGGCCGGTCATCGCGATCGACCGCTGGCTGAGCGAGTTCGAGGCGCTCCCGATCAAGGACGAGGTCCGTCCCAAGATCATGCTCGAAAACGCCCGCCGCCTCCTCGGCCTCTGACGGAATCGGTTCGGGCTCAGATGCCAAAGCCGGCGAGGACGAGGCGGATGCCGGCGATGGCGAGCATGGCGAGGACCACCCGGCCGAAGACGGTGGCATCGAGCTTCCGGCTCACGCGCACGCCGAAGGGCGTGACGACGAGCACAGGAACGACGGCGATGAGCGACTGTACGGTCCGCTCGCCGGTGAAACTGCCCCTGGCGACCAGCGTGGCCACCTGAGCGAGGCTGAGGATCAGGAACACGTTGGTGACGGCGAAGACGAATTCGCTGCGAGGGAGCCTGAGACTGTGCAGGAAGGTTCCGAACACCGCCCCGCTGTTGCCGGTGGCGCCGTGCATGAATCCGCCGACGGTGCCCACCGGAACCGCCACTCTCATGCCCTTCTCTTGACTCAGGTGCAGGTCGGGACGTCTGAGGGCGACGAGGATGTAGACGAGCACCGTGACCCCGAGCATGGCGAGGAGCAGGTCGTCGGGGAGCGAGGTGAGCAGGATCGCTCCGAGTACGGCTGCCACCGCTCCGGGGACCAGCATCCTCACCAGGAGGCGTTTGGTACCCAGAGATCCTTCCCGGTTCTGCCACAGGAGCAGCACATTCGACACGATGTTGCCGATGGCGGTGGCCACCACGGCATGCTCCACGCCGAGGAAGGGGGCGAGAAGCGGCACTGCCAGGAGCGGCCCACCGAAGCCGGTGATGGCCTTCATGAAGAAGGCGAAGGACATCACCACGAGGATGAGGATGAGGGCGGTCATGCAGACATGAGAACGGGGCCTGGCGAGCCAGGCCCCGTTCTTCGATTGAGTCTTCGACTCAGAGGTTGGTGACGCCGGTGTTCAGGTCGGTCGGGTTCTGGGTGATCCCGAGAGCGTCCTGGGCGGCGTGCAGGTACGACAGGTCGGTGTAGTCCCGCCACGGGAGGTTCTCCCGATATCCACCGAACGGCTGCTGGAAGGCCATCAGCTCGTCCATGGCATCCGGGCTCCACCCCATGTCGGTGGTCATGATCCCGGCGTCGATCTCCATGGCGGCGAACACGTTGTCCGGATAGTCGAGGCCGAACTCACCGGCCAGGATCTCGCGGGTCTCGGCCCAGTTGGCCGGGTCCTTGACCCACTGCTGGGCCTTGATGTAGGCGTAGTTCCAGGCGATGCCGAAGTTCGGGAACTCGTCGAGCACCTTGCGCGGGACGCCCCAGCCGGCCTGCGGGTCGAGCCGCGGCTTGTTGTAGATGGCGCTTCCGCCGACCTCCTGGGCGAGGGCGATGTGGCGGGGGAATGCCAGTGTCGCGTCCACCTGGCCGGTGAGCATGGCAGTCACCCAGTCGTTGGATCCACCGGTGAGGTTGACGGCTTGGACGTCGGTCTCCCAGTCGTACCCGAGCTCCTGGAGCACGAACTTGGCGAGCACCTCGTTGGTGGTGCCGGCACGGGCGATTCCGACCGTCTTGCCTGCCAGGTTTTCGGCGGTGATGCCCTCGTTGGCGATCATGATGATCGGCTGGGCGCCGAGGTTGCAGCCGATGAACGTCAGTCCGTTGGGGCTGCCGTCCTGAACGGCCTGGTCCTCGGCGGGGAAGATCACGACTGCGTCCATCAGGGCGATGTCGATCTGACCGGCGAACATCGGCGGCAGGTAGTCGTCGAGTCCGGTGATGTTCTCGATGCGCAGGTCGATGCCGACCTCTTCGAAGTAGCCCTTGGCAATGCCGATCCAGTACGGAGCCTGCAGGTTCTGGTTGGGGGTGTTGAAGTCGAAGTTGATGGGCCGAGTCAGGTCCGACTGCGGAACCACCATCTGCGCGGCGGTGGTGGTGGTTTCGCCGCCGCCGCCTGCGGTCGTGGTGGGAGCGGCGGTGGTGGTGGTGGGTGCCGCCGTGGTGGTGGCCGCCTCCTCGCCGTCACCGCACGCCGCCAACAGGAGTCCTCCTGCCGCAGCCATACCCGACGTCTGCAGGAACCGTCTCCTGGTCAGGTCGGTCTTCTTCTCAGTCATATGGGTTTCCTCCTCCCAAACGGGTCAGGTCTTGGTGACCTGACGCCACGGGGCGATTCTCGCCTCCATGGATCTCGTACCTTGCACGAGAATGAGCGCGAATGCCGCCAGGCTGAACAGTGCGGCATAGGTGAGGGGGGCGTTGAAGTTGGCCGCCGCCCGGAAGACGAGCCACCCGATACCTCCGTCTTTGAAGGCACCGGACAGGAACTCCGCAAGCACCACGCCGATCAGCCCTCGGCTCAGGCTCAGCTGAACTCCCGAGACGACGAATGGCAGCGTGTATGGCAGCACCACCTTGCGATATACCTGCGCCTTGTTGGCGCCGAACACCTTGGCGGCGTTGATCAGAGACTGCTCGGTGGTCTTGACCCCCGCCCAGGTGTTGATGATCACCGGGAAGATGGCGGTCGAGATGATGATGGCGTACTTGATGGACTCGCCGATGCCGAGGAACATCAGGAAGATCGGGTACATGGCGATGCGGGGCAAGGAAGACAGCGTCCACACGTACGGGCTGAGGATGGCGTCGACCCACTTGCTGCCACCCATGACGAGCCCGATCGGGATTCCCACCCCGATAGAAATCACCATGGCCAGGGTGTAGATCTTCAGTGTCTGCCAGAAGTTCTGGAGGATCACGAAGTCGGCGAGCATCTTGTTGTCGAAGCCCTCGAGGTTGCCACCGCCGAACCAGCCGATCTTCAGGTCGCGCAGGACGTCGCTGAAGGTCGGGAAGATCAGCTGGTTGATCCGTCCTGAGCGGGCGAACCATTCCCAGATGAGGAAGAAGACCGTCAGGTTGAGGATCGTGATGATGGCGAAGCGGTAGCGGGTCCAGAACCGCTGCCAGGTCCATCCGGCGTCGCGGATGCGCGGCTGTGAGGCGATCGAGCCGCTGCTCACCTTGCGTGGGCTTGTCTGGGTCACTTGTCGCCTCCTTCCGGAGTTTTCGCCTCGACGCTAGTGGGCTCGAACTCGATCATGCCGTCGGGATGGGCGCCGAGCGCCTCGTCCTTGACGAGATTCCACAGGTGGTTTCGCAGCTCGGCGTACCGAGGGTGCTGGGTGATCTCGCCTTCGGCCAGCCGGGGGCGTTCGATGCCCACTTCGACGACTTCTCTAACGGTGCCGGGGCGGTGCGAGATGACTGCGATCCGATCGCCCAGAGCGATGGCCTCGTCGATCGAGTGGGTGATGAACACCACTGTCTGCTTGACCGAAGACACCAGGAATTCGAGCTGGGCCTGCATCACCTCACGCGTCATGGCGTCGAGCGCTCCGAACGGCTCGTCGGCCAGCAACACCTTGGGCTGGGTCACGAGAGCCCGGGCGATACCGACCCGCTGCTTCATGCCGCCGGACAGCTGGTGGGGGTACGACTTCTCGAATCCCTCGAGGCCGACCGTTTCGATCGCCTCCTGGATCTTCTGCTTTCGCTCTCCGGCGGAGATGTTGAGGTCGCGGAGCTCGAAGGGGAGGGCGATGTTGTCCTCCACGGTGCGCCACGGCATGATGGCGTAGTCCTGGAACACCATGGAACGGTCCTTCGAGGTGCCTTGGATCGGCTTGCCGTCGTAGGTGATGCTTCCTTCCCACGGTTCGACCAGACCGGCGATGACATTGATGAACGTCGTCTTGCCGCATCCCGAAGGTCCTACGAGGACGAGGAACTCTCCCTCGTGCACGGTCAGCGAGATGTCTGACAGGGCGGTGAGCAGTTTTCGTTCTCTCTGGAGCTCGTAGCCGGCCGTGAGGTGCTCGGCGACGATGAGGGGCCGCTTGGTGCTGCCGTCGTCTCCTGACGTACTGGACATCGATCTTCCCCGGGTTATGGACTTGGATCGCAAACGATTGCGGTCGGCCGACTCTAACACTCGCGTTCTGGCGTTCAACTGAAACGGGAGGACTTTGTCGGCGAAGGCGGGAAGTGGTGGCCGCCGTCTCCTCAGGTGTGGCCGACCGCGACGGTACCGCCCGTCGCCGCCGCCCGCAGCGCCGCCTCCACCACCGCCGCCACCGCCAGACCGGCTTCGCCGTCGACCTCGGGTCGAGCGCCGGTGCGCACGCAGCGGCCGAATTCGCCGAGCTGGTCGGCGATCACGTCGAGCTCTTCCAACGCCACTTCTCTCGGTTCCCGCTCACCGGAGCGCTGGACCAGCAGGCGGGCGCTGTCCCGTTCGTTCCAGGCTGCGGCTTCCGTCCCCAGCACCCCGACCCGATTGGTGGCGGGGACGGTGGTCGAGGTGAGGAGGGTTCCCACGGCACCTGATCCGAACCGGAATCCGAGCACGGCGGCATCGTCCAGGCCGGTGACACCCACCGGCCGGGTACCGAGGGCCGAGACCTCGGTGACCGGGCCCACGAACGAGTGGAACGTGTCGATCACGTGCACGCCGAACGGCGTCAGGCCGCTGAGCGGCCGCTCGGCGGGATCCTGTCTCCAGTTGTCCGGATCCGCCCGGCCCGCTCCTCCCGGGCTGGAGAAGTTTGCTTCGAGCGCGACCACCGTTCCCATCTCGCCGGCATCGATCATGCTCCGGATGCGCCGGTTGGCGGGCTGGCGCCGACGCTGGTGACCGACCTGGAGCGTCACCCCGGCATCGGCGGCGGCGTCCACGCAGCGCCGCCCCTCGTCGACCGACAGGGTGAGGGGCTTTTCGACGAACACGTGCTTGCCCGCCTCGCACGCAGCGACCACCAGCTCGGCGTGTGTCGAGTGGGGAGTGACGACGAGGATGGCGTCGAGCTCGGGGTCCTCCAGCATGTGCCGGTAGTCCGCGACGGGGCGCATCCCGTGTTCGGCGGCGAAGCGATCCCGCGATTCGGGAGTCCTGGAGTAGCACGCCGTGACGTCGACGAGACCCGATGCCCGGGCGCCCCTGGCCAGCTCCCCGCCCCACCAGCCGACGCCGACCAGACCGGCCCTCACGGGTTCCATGCTTCCTCCATCGACGGGTGGGTCGATCCTATATCCTCTCCCGGTCGGCGCCGACCAGACGGAGGGACGAATGAGCCGGGCCAAGGAGATCGCGTTCGAGCGGGTCACCGGGTTGTGGGTGGCCATCCCCACGCCGTTCACGGAGGCGGGCGACCTCGACGAACCGGCGCTGCGCCGGTCGGTGGAGCACTACATCTCGGGCATCGGCGTCGACGGCATCTTCTGCGGTGGCGTCATGGGCGAGTTCTGGTCGATGACGATGGAGGAGCGTCGCCGGGTCCACGAGCTGGTGGCCGACACCGCCGCCGGCAGGGTTCCGCTGATGGCACAGACCAGCCACCACGTCTTCTCCCACTGCGTCGAGCTGGGGAATCACGCCGAGGAAATCGGCATCGACCTCGCCATCGTGATGAACCCGTATTTCCCGCCGCGGCCCTCCGACGACATCGTCCGCGCCTGGTACCGCGAACTGGACCGGCAGACGTCCATCCCCACCTTCCTGTTCAACACCTCGTACTCGGGCTATTCACTCTCCCCGGCGCTCATCGCCGAACTGGCGGATCTCGATCTGATCTGTGGGATCAAGAACCCCAAGCCGCGAGACCATTTCCTCGACGTGCTCGAGAGATGCGGCGACCGGATCGTGGTCTGCGACGCCGCCGAGGACGACTGGCTCGAGTACCACCTCGAGCACGGCGTGCGGGCGCTGATGTCCACCCCCGCTCTGGCGATGTTCCAGACGCCCGACCACCGCCCGGTGGTCGAGTACACCGCACTCGCCCAGGCGGGGAGGCTCGAGGAGGCCTGGCAGGTCCACGCCACCCTGGATGAGCACCGCAAGGCGTTCCAGCGGTGGATGCGCGATCCGTGGCTCGCCAACATGTCCGGCGCAGTTCCCATCGCCCAACTCAAGGCATGGCTGAGCCTCATGGGTCTGTCGCAGGGGCCGGTCAGGCTGCCCCTGATCCCGCTGTCGGAGACGGAGCTGTCCCAGCTCTCCGCCGACCTCGAGCGACTCGGGCTGCTGGGGGCTCTGGCGTAGGGTCCACCTGCCCCGGTTCAGACCGGGGGCCGCACCCTCGGCGTGTCGGCGTGTCGGCGTGGGAGTCCGAGACCCTCCGCCCGTCGCGTCAGGGCGGTAGATTCCGCCCTGCCCACCACCCGGGAGGATTCACCGTGGCCGATCGTGATGTCGAGGTGACGTTCGAGCGATTCACGTGGCGGTTTCTGTCCCAGTACGTGACCGCATGGGAGCTGGACCGGCTTCGCGACGAGATCCAGACGTGGGAGCAGTGGTTCGATGCCTGGGAGAGGGCATCTCGTCGTCACGCCGACATCGCCGAGGCGGCATCCGCCGCCGGAAACCGGCAAACGGCGGCGTTCGCCCACATCCGCGCCGCCCTCTTCCTGCACTGGGCCACGTTCCTCTACGGCCACGACCAGCGGCGATTCGTCGACGGGATGAAGGCGATGAACGGTCACTGGGAGCGGGCCGCGTCCTTGCTCGACCCGCCGATGGAGCTGTTCGAGGTGGAGTTCGAGGGTGCCCTCCTCCCCGGCTACCTGATGCGTCCCCCGGGTGCCCGCCGTCCCCCGATCGTCCTGCTGGTGCCTGGCGGCGACTCGACGAAGGAAGAGCTTTTCGACTTCGGCCTCCACATCGTCGAACGGGGGATGGCGGTCGCCGCCTTCGATGGCCCCGGGCAGGGTCTCGTCTCGACGACGCTGAAGATGCGCCCCGATTTCGAAGTCCCCATCGGGGCTGTGATCGATGTTCTGTCGACCCGCGACGATGTCGACGCGGATCGGCTGGCGGTGGGCGGGATCTCGTATGGCGGTCTCTTCGCCTGCCGTGCCGCCGCCTACGACCGGCGGGTGAAGGCGGCGGTGTCGGTGTCGAGCTGGTACACCCCGGCGGGTCGATACGCCACCATCGACAGGGTGTCGCAGACGGCGCTGCGCCAGTACATGGGCGACGATCCGGCCGCGATGATGGACTCGATCACGATGGAGGGCGCGGCCGAGCGGATCACCGTCCCCCTCCTTCAGGTGTACGGAGGCCTCGACAAGGCCTCGCCACCCGAGCACGCCCATCGGGTGGCCGCCGAGGTGAGAGGCCCGGCGGACACGGTGGTGTTCGACGACGGCGTGCACGTCTGCAACAACCTCCACCACATCGTGCGGCCGATGATCGGCGACTGGCTGGCCGGACACCTTCTCTGAACGACAGCCGAGGCGACCCCGGGGGGAGGGTCCGCTCAGGCGCGACCGGCGAGAACGACGATGGCCGACCCGGCCAGCATCGCCGCCGTTCCTGTGAGCAGCAGGACGTTGATCCGCTCGAACGTGGCGTCGAACATGATCGGAGCGAGTGCCACCACCACCAGGGTCGCCAACTGCTGGACGGTGATGGCGATGGCGATGGTGGTGAGGCCGAACGCCACCCATTGCGCACCGATGCCGACCGCTCCGGTGACGCCGCCCAGCACCATCCACAGGACGGCGCGGGGGTTCCATGACGGCCGATCCCACGAACGGCTGAGAGTGAGTCCGGCCGCGTGCACCACGAGGGCGACACCCAGACCCACCGTCAACCCCAGCAGCGGCTCGTCGATCCCCTCGAGTCCCTTGCGGATGAACATGGGCGACGTGCCCCAGCAGAGCGCCACCGCCAAACCGAAACCGGGGAACATCCACCGTCCCCCGCCGGCGACCGGCACGCGGCTGACAGAGACGAGGGCCACTCCGATCACCGATGCCGTGACCCCCACGAGCGTCCACAGCGTGAGGCGCTCTCCCAGGACCGGGGCTGCGAGCAGCGTTCCCACCAGGGGGGCCGCCGAGGTCACGGCTCCGGTGCGGGCGACGCCGATCTGGTGTTGGCTCAGGGCCAGCAGCGTCCAGCCGAGGATGTAGTGGATCAGGGCGCTGGCGGAGAAGTAGCCGAGAGACGCCGGCGGGGCTTCTGCCAGGAGCCGGTGCTCGCCTGTCACGAAGAGCCGGACGACGAGGAAGACCTCGACCGAGACGAGCAGACCGAACGCGGTGCGGAAGGCGCCGACGAGCAGATTGGACTTGCGGTTGAGGGTCTGGGTGAACCCGAACCCGAGCGCCGCCAGCAGCGACCACAGAACTCCGGCGTTCATGACGGTGGGCCGCCGGGAGAACCTCCGGCCGGGACGGAACAGGCGGGGTCGAGACCGGGGAGGGAGGTGCCGGGCTCAGCCTCCACGGGACAGCACCGTCAGCAATGAGCCTCCCACCACGAGGACGGTGCCGATGACGAGGGGCACGGTGATCTTTTCGAAGTCGGTGCCCACGATGAGGGGAGCGGTCACCACGACGATCGGAACCGAGATCTGCATGATCGAGGTCGCGGTGGCGATCTCGATCAACTCGAACGCGGTCCACTGCGTCCCGATGGCGACGGCGATCGCCAAGCCCGCTCCCACGACGGAGACTCGGCGAGGCCACACGGTGCGAAGGTGCCGCCACCGCCCGGTGGCGGCCAGCGATGCGGCGTACACGGTGAAGGCGGCGAGAAACCCGATTGCCACCCCGAGCAGGGGGTCGGCCAGCCCGTCCCGGCCCAGCCGCACGAACACGGGACTCAGGGCCCAGCAGGTGGCGGCCAGTACCCCGAACCAGGGAACCTGGGAGAGGGTGATGCCGGTCTCGTTGCGGAACGAGAGCGTCATGACACCCGCCACCACCAGGAACACCCCGATCACCGCCAGCACGGTCGGGAGCTCCGCCAGGAAGATGGCGGCGAGCAGGGTGCTGATCACGGGCATCGCTCCGGCGGCGGCCCCGGTCTTGGCGGCCCCGTCGCGCCGCTGGCTCAGCGAGACCATCGTCCACCCGCCGGCGAACTGGATGACCCCTGCCAGCGCGAACCAGCCGGCGGCGGAGAGCGGGGCGGTGCCGAGCAGGTCGAGATCACTGGTGAGCAGCGAGAGCACCACGATGAGCACCGCACCCATGGCGAGGACGAGGAACGTGCAGGCGTAGGGATCGAGCTCGCGATTGACCCGGCGGTTCAGCGGCTGGAACACTCCGAACCCGACTCCGGCGATCACCGCCCACAGCGCACCAGACATCAGCGCGATACCCTCCTTGCTGCAATCGATTGTAGGGGTGTGATGATGCGCGAAGAGTCGGTTCCGAGATTCTCCGATCCGGAGTTGGCGAGGCGCCGGGCCGCGCTGGAAGAGGTGATGGCGGCGCATCAGGTCGAGGCCGCCGTCCTGTACGGGGCAAACCGGGCCGGTTCGGCCGTCCAGTGGCTGTCGGAGTGGCCGGTGACCCGGGAAGCGGCGCTGGTGGTGACGCCGGGCGAGCGGGACGCCATGTTCGTCCAGTTCTACAACCATCTGCCTGCGGCACGCCGTTTCGCCGCCAGGGCAGAGGTCTCCTGGGGTGGCCCCGACACGATCGCGTCCGTCGCCGAGGAGTTGAAGCGCAGGGGGGCGCGCCGGATCGGTGTGGCCGGACCGCTCGCCTGGCGTCCCCACTCGAGGCTGGCGGACGAGTTCGACGTGGTCGGCCTCGATCGCGAGTACACCCGCCTGCGGCTGGTCAAGTCGGCGGAGGAGATCGAGTGGCTGCAGCGGGGGGCGGAACTCTCCGACGCCGCCATCGAGGCGGTGCGCGACGGCGTCGAGGCGGGGCAGGCGGAACCCGAACTGGGCGCCATGTGCGAAGCGGCGTATCTGGCGACCGGGGCGACCAACCACATCCACTACTTCGCCGTGACCTCCATGGCGGATCCGGACAGATGTGTTCCCTCGCAATGGCCGTCGAACCGAACCGTCCGCACCGGAGATGCCATCACGTGCGAGATCTCTGCGTCCTGGTGGGGATATGCCGGCCAGGTACTCCGAACGATGACGGTGGGGGCCGAACCCACTCCGCTGTACCGCGACCTGCACGACGCGGCGGACGCGGCGTTCGACGCAATCTGTGCCGTGCTGCGCCACGGCACGCGCCCGGCCGAGGTGGTCGAGGCGGCACGAACGATCGAAGCAGCCGGGTTCACCATCTACGACGATCTCGTCCACGGCTACGGCGGGGGGTACCTCCCGCCGATCCTCGGCTCGGCCAGCCGTATGAACGAGCCGCTGCCGGACATGGTCTTCGAGACGGGCATGACGGTGGTGGTCCAGCCGAACGTGATCACTGTCGACGAGCGGGCAGGTGTCCAGACGGGGGGTCTCGTCGCCATCACCGAGACCGGGGTGGAGCACATGCAGAAGGCGCCGCGGGGGATGTGGCAGGTCGGGTGAGCGTGCCGCCTCCCCGGCCCCGGCCGGTCACAGGCTCCGGCCGAACAGCGCCACCGCCACCGCCCCTCCCACGATCAGCACCGTGCCCGCCATGAGCGATCGCGTGATGCGCTCCGACGGCGCCTGCAGCAGTCTCGGCCCGGCAAACAGCACCAGCGGCGTGTTGAGCTGCTGCAGCGCCACGGCCGCCCCCACCGGGATGAGGGTGTAGGCGGTCCACTGGGCGGTGAAGGCCAGCGCCGCCATCGCCCCGCCGGACAGAAGCCACGGCCAGGTCCGCCGGTTCGGTGTGACCCAGCGACCGGTGGCGAGTCTGGCCGCCACGAGGAGCACCGGGGCGGTGGCCGCCATGCCGACGGTGAGCCCCACCAGCGGGTGGTCGAAGTCCGCCATCCCGAGTCGGGCAAACAGCGGGCTCACCGAGAAGCAGGCGGTTGCGGCGAGCGCCAGCCACGGGTTGGCCGACCCGGGACCCTGAGCCGGCCGCCTCGACGCCGCGACCACGGCCACACCGGCCGTGACCGTCACCACTCCCAGCCAGGTGGCCGGGCGCAGGGACTCGTCGAGCACGAGCCAGGCGGCGAGCGCCGCCATCACGGGATGGACCGACAGGATGGATGCCGTCCGCGATGGCCCGATCCTCTGCTGGCTGCGGGCGAAGAGCGTCCAGCCGACGAGGAAGTGGATGAGGCCGGCAGCGGCGAACCAGACCGCCGGGCGCAGCGTCAGCTCGGCCAGCACCGCCAGGCGCCCGGTGACGAAGGTGGCGACGACGAGGAATGCCAGCAGCGACGTGACCATGGCGGCGGTCGCAGAGAGGGCGTCGATCGTCCGATTCACCCCCCGATTGGAGATCTGTGAGACCCCGAAGGTGAGACCGGCGATCACCGCCCACGTCCAGCCGGGCACGACCTCGTTCAGTCCTCGGAACCGGAGGTGAGGGCGGCGGGATCGCCGTAGTCGATCACCGGGATGTGCGGCTCCGCCAGTTCCCCGGCAGAGACTTCGTGCACCAGCGGCGCTGCGGTTCGGTTGACGAGGAGGCGGAACACGTCGGATCGGTTGTAGTGCCCGGCGAGGTCGTGGCGGAGCTTCATCTTGATGCCCACCTCGAGGTCCATGTCGGCGTACAGGATCAGCTCCTCGTTGCCGACGGTGGGCCCTGCCACCACCCGGGTGTCGGGGGCCACGATGCACGACCCCCCGCCGATGTCGTCCCTGGCGAGGTAGTCGAGGTCGGACTCGTCGCGGGGAACCATTTCCCGGATGCGGTCGTCCACCACCGCAGAGGCGCTCAGCACCCACGCCTTCGACATCTGGGCGAACGCCCTGGCGGCCGTCAGCGAGATCTCGGGCATGGGAAGGGCCGGCTTGGGAAAGTGGTTGGGCCACGCCATCACATGGATGCGGGTGGACTCTGCGGTGAGGGCGAAGATGGCGAGAGGGTTGGAGTTCTCCCCGCACATGAGCCCTGACACCGGCCCGAAGGGAGAGGGGAACACCCCGAACGTCTCGGGGCCGCCGGCGCGGTGCACCAGCCGCTCTCCCACCGTCGGCACCAGCTTCTGATGCTTCCCCAGGTACCCGTCGGTGGGACTGAGGAAGACCTGGGTGTTGTACATGGTGCCAAACGTGCCGGGAAGCTTCTCGCACAGCCCCATCACCACGTAGGTGCCGGCCCTGGCGGCCGCCTCGCTCAGCGCCCGGATCTCGGGACCCGGGATCTCCACCGAATTCTTGAACAGTTCCACCGAGAGGTTGGTGGCATGCCGTTCGGTCCCGGAGTGGAAGTGGAACCAGATCGGGTGCGCGGGGATGAAGCCCTCCGGGAACGCGACGATCTGGGCTCCGTTGGCCCCGGCCTCTTCGATCAGGGCGATCGCCTTGTCGACCGTCGCCTCGCGATCGAGGAACACGGGCGCCGCCTGGACGACGGCGCCCTTCACCACCGGCTCGACGTCACCCATGGGAGGCCCTTGCCACCTGGATGGCGCCCCACACCTTCTCCGGTCGGAGCGGAAGCTGGAGGTCGCCGACGCCGTATGGGGCCAGGGCGTCGAGGGTGGCGTTGAGGATGGCGGGGGGCACTCCGATGCACCCGGCCTCGCCGGTCCCCTTGGCGCCGAGCGGGTTCGACGGCGCCGGGTGTTCGAGGTGGTCCGCCCGGGGCGAGGCGAAGTCGGGGGCGTGGGGGACGAGGTAGTCCACCAGCGTGGCCGTGAGGGGCTGGCCGTACTCGTCGTAGCGGATCTCCTCGAGCAGCGCCTGACCCAGTCCTTGGGCGACCGAGCCGTGAAGCTGCCCGGCGACCAGCATCGGATTGAGCACCACACCGCAGTCGTCGACCGTGACGAGATCCCGAACCCGGACCTCACCGGTCTCGATCGAGACCTCCACCACGGCGGCATGGGTTCCGTACGGGAAGGTCTGGGCGCCCGGGACGTACATCTCCTCGTCCTCCAGGGCTCCCGAGTCGAGGAGCTCGAAGATGTCGACCTCGGATCCCGGGACTCCTGCCACCCGGAACGCACCCTCCTCGTAGACCAGGTCGGCGGCGGCGGCCTCGAGCCGTTCGGCCGCCCTGTTCCGGGCCAGCTCGAGCACCGATTCCGACATGCGCTTCACGGCAGATGCACCGATCTGGGTGGAACGAGAGGCGAAGGTACCGACCCCGTCTGCGACCTCGGCGGTGTCCTTCGCCACCACCCGGACGGGGAGGTCTCCGAAGGTCATGCGCGCCACCTGCGCCCAGGCCGTCTCGTGACCCTGCCCGGTGTCGACCGATCCGGTTCGCACCACGATCTCTCCGTCGCCGACCTCCACCTTGGCGTATTCGCCAGAGTCGATCGCACCTCCGGCCCGCTCGATGAACGAGCCGATCCCGAATCCGATCGGATCCCTCCCCTCGCGCAGGCGCGCCGTCTGTTCGGCTCTGATGGCCGGCAGATCGATCATCTCCAGGGCGCGACGGATCCCGGCGGCATAGTCGCCCGAGTCGTAGACGGCGTTGGTGGCGCTCGTGTACGGGAGCTCTCGGATGGCGTTGGCGAGCCGAACCTCGACGGGATCGAGCCCGGCCGCCCGGGAGAAGGCGTCGATGGCACGCTCGATGGCGAGAGCCGCCTCGGGGCGGCCGGCGCCGCGGTACGAGCCGGTGGGAGCCAGGTTGGTGACGACGACCTTGGCGACGACCTCGACGCGCGGGATGTCGTAGATGCCGGTCGCCACCAGCCGCGAGAACATCGGCACCTGTGCGCCGTTGTGGGGGTAGGCGCCGGTGTCGGCCAGCAGTTCGATGCGGGCCCGGGTGATCCGCCCGTCTCCGTCTCCTTCGAGGGTGACGCGGTGGCGTTGCGAGCGGCCGTGGGTGCCGGCCACGAACTGCTCCCGGCGCCCCTGGATCCAGGCGACTCTTCGCCCCAGGCGCGTGGCCAATTCGGCCACCACGAGGTATTCGGGGAACACCATCCCCTTCATCCCGAAGCCGCCGCCGACGTCGGGCACCGTGACTCTCACCGTCGAGGGTTCGAGACCGAGCCAGGCCGCCAGCTGGTTGCGGAGCCGGTGGGGAGCCTGATGGCCGCACCAGATCCGCATCTCGCCTCCGGTGGGATCGGCCACGATCCCGAGGGGTTCGATGGACAGAGGAGACAGGCGCTGGCTGTCGACCACGACCGTGGCCGAGACGGCCGCCGGTTCCGCGGGCTCGGGACCTCTGACGTGCTCGGACTCCCACACCAGGTTGCCGCCTCCGTCGAACAGGTGGATGTCGGAAGCTTCGGCCAGTTCGGGATCGAGCACGGCCGGCAGCTCGTCGATGTCGACCCAGACCAACTCGGAGGCATCGACCGCCGCCCGCTCGGTCTCGGCGACCACGACGGCGACGGTGTCTCCCACGTGGCGGACCTTGCCGCGGGCGAGGGGCGGACGGCTCATGTAGTCGGCGCCGCTGCTCCGTCCGGTGATCGCCGGGATGTCACGCAGGTTCAGGTCGTCGGCGACGAACACACCGACCACGCCGGGCATGCGGGCGGCCTCCTCGCGGTCGATCGACACGATTCGACCATGAGCGACGGGGCTTCGCACGAATCGGCAATGGAGGGTGCCGGCGGTGATCAGGTCGGCGGCGTACACGCCGGAGCCGGTGATGAGGCGAGGATCCTCGACCCTGCGTGTGATGTCTCGATGACGTGAACTCACGTCACGCGTTCCCAGGTTCACTGGTCGTCTTCGACCACCCAGATGGTCTCCTTGGGCTGAGGAACCCACAACTCGTAGAACGAGAACGGCTCGTCGCTGCGGTTCTCGAACCAGTGGACCTCTCCGTCGTCGGCGAGCGCCACGTCGCCCTTCGCCAGCTCGTAGGTGCGATCGTCGAGGTGGAGGATCCCGGTTCCCCGGTCGACGAAGAAGAAGTGGCGGGCACCCCGGTGGTAATGGGCGGCCGCGGTGTCTCCGGGGTGGTAGGTGATGTGGTCGGCCTTGAGGTCGGTGAGGCCGAACAGCTCCTCGGTGACGAGGTCCACCCGATCCCGGCCATCGCGAGTGGAGCGGATCTTGGGAAGGTCTGAGAAACGGATCACCGACGGCATGGAGGTGAAGCTACACCCGCCGCCACAGAGCGGCAAACGATTGCGGCGAGGCCGCCCGATCGAAACTGGGGCCTCCGGCCCCGGCCACGCCGCCTGGCGGCAAGACGGTTCCTCGCGTGGCGCCCAGCCGCCTTCCCGGGCTGTCCGGTGACCAGGCCCGGGGGGTCACTTGCCGTTGCGGCGGGTGAGGTGGGATCTGTATCCCAGCATGTCGTCTCCGGCCGTGTAGAGCGCGTCGGTCAGGTCGGCCCGGTGGGCGTGCCGCGACCGGAGCGCGGTGCCGGCGATCATCAGGACGAATGCCCCGGCGATGCCGGCCACCCCGACGGCCGGGTGTCCGTCGAACAGCTGGACGATTCCCCACAGGGCGGAAAGGACCGCTCCGGCCCGGAGGACCAGCCCGGCGAGGCCGCGTAGCAATCCCATGGCCGAACCCTACCGCCGTCGGACGGCACGGCCGGCGCTGATCGACCAGACTGCCGGGCACGCGATCGGAGAGGTGCCGACATGGCCGAGGCGAAGATCAACCGGTTCACGGCGGTGGTCGATGTCACCCACATCGAGAAGATGTTGCGGTGGGCGAAGACCGACAACGAGCACCACTTCTTCAGCGACGAGAGGATCTTCGGTGGGAATGACTCGGCACCGGAGCCGCTGCAGTACTTCACCGCGGCCACCGGGTTCTGACTGCTCACCCAGCTGACGCGGTTCGCGTCTGTCCTCAAGGTCGATCTCACCGCCGCCAGGTGCCGCATCACCACGACGTGGTGGAACTCGGGTTCGGTGTTGCGCGGTGACTATGCGACCGGCCTCGAATCGCTCCACACCGAGCTCGACGTCGAGAGCTCGGCGCCGGTCGAGGACGTCGCCCGTCTGATCGAACTCTCCGAACGGGCCTGCTACGTGCTCTCCGCCCTCGACCGTCCGCCCGCCCCCACCCGGGAGATCACGTTGAACGGAGCGCCGTTCGAGGTGTGACCGGTTTCTCCCCCTCTTGGGGGGAGTACCGCCGAAGGCGGGGAGGGGGGCTCTTGGGCCCCTCTTGGGGGGAGTACCGCCGGAGGCGGGGAGGGGGGCTCTTGGGCCCCTCTTGGGGGGAGTACCGCCGGAGGCGGGGAGGGGGGCTCC
>DATCZS010000074.1:0-3969 GCA_036525795.1 Acidimicrobiia bacterium
AGACGATCTGAAGGAGCGGGTCGAGTCGAACGACCTGGACGCCGGTCTCGTCCTCCAGCCTGGTTTCGATGATGCGGTTCGCGCCGGCGAGCGGCCGCCGCTCGAGTTCTACGTCGGCGGCGAGAGCCTCGCCTCCAACCGGATCATCCTGGCGGTGACGATGATCGATCTGATCCGCGAAGTCGAAGGCCGGGCGTCTCCGGTGGACGTCCGGGTCGTGTCGCTCGGCGAGGCCATCGATCCGATCTCGGTGCGGCTGGTTCCGTTGATCGTCATGTACTCGTTGCTGATCGCAGGCGTGTTCCTCCCGTCGTTCAGCCTGGCGGACGAACGGGAGAAACGCACACTCAGCGCCCTCGTGGTGACTCCGCTGAGGCTCTCGGAGGTCGTGACCGCCAAGGGCATCCTCGGCTTCATCCTGGCGGCCGCGATGGCGATGGTCACGCTGTGGCTGAACGATGCCCTCACCGCCCGGCCGCTGGCGCTCGTCGTCGTGCTGCTGATGGCCGCGGTGCTCCTGGTCGAGATCGGACTGATCTACGGGACGGCGTCGAAGGACGTCACGGGGGTGTTCACCCTGATCAAGGGAACCGGCTTCCTGCTGCTCTCTCCGACGATCTTCTACATCTTTCCCGACTGGCCGCAGTGGATCGCCAAGCTGATCCCCACCTACTGGGTGATCAACCCGGTGTACGAAGTGACCATCAACGACGCCGGGCTGGGGGACGTCTGGGTGGAGCTGGCGATCGGTGCGGGAGTCATCGCGCTGATGGTGGTGCCGGTGGTGTTCCTCACGCGACGCCTGGTGGCCAAGCTGGCGCTGGCGTGAGCGGAGCACACCTCCGGTCACGCTGGTGGTGATGCCTGCCCGGTAGTGCCGCGTCGTGACGGGCCGGCCCGGGCGCGGTCAGACCAGGTCCACTCCGCGTTCGCCTGCGACGACTCGTCCGATCACGGTGGCGTCGTGGCCGGCGAGCCGGATCACCTCGTCGGCGGCGTCCTCGGGGCAGATGACGGCGAAGCCGATGCCGAGGTTGAAGGTCTCGGCCATGGCCTCGTCGGAGATGCCCCCGGTCCGCTGGACGAGGTCGAAGACGGCGGGCGTCCCCCAGCGTGAGCGCTCGACCACCGCCCGGGTTCCCTCGGGGAGAGGGCGGACCAGGTTGCCCGGAATGCCGCCCCCGGTGATGTGGGCCATCCCGTGGATGGCGCCGGTGGTGAGCGCCCGCTGGACGGTGGCGCTGTAGAGCACACTCGGTCGGAGCAGAACCTCGCCGATCGAGGCGTCCTCCCCCGGGAACGGCGCGTCGAGGTCGGTGTCGGCGAACGCCCTGCGGACGAGCGAGAACCCGTTGGAGCGGAGATTCGGCGAGCGCAGGCCGACGATGACATCACCCGGGGTGATCGTCGCGCCGGTGATCTCCTGGCCCTTCTCGACGACGCCCACCACTGCGCCGGCCAGATCGACCGCATCGGGTTCCATCACACCAGGATGTTCGGCCGTCTCGCCACCCACGAGGGCACAGCCGGCATCGGCACAGGCCCGGGCGATCGAGGCCACGATGGCGGCATCGCGTTCGGCGTCGAGGGCGCCGACGGCCAGGTAGTCGACGAATCCGAGCGGGCGAGCCCCGACCGCGGCGAGGTCGTCGACGCACATCGCCACCAGGTCGAAGCCGACGCCGTCCCATTGGCGCGTGCGGCGGGCCAGTTCCAGCTTGGTTCCCACGCCGTCGGTCGACATCATCAACACCGGCCGGCGATACCCCTCGGGGAGCTCGATCCCGGCGGCGAACCCGCCGAAACCGCCCACCACGTTGGGACCCCAGGTCGCCGTCACCACCGGAGCGATGCGGGCGACGTGGCGATCGGCTCCTTCGAGGTCCACCCCGGCGTCGCGGTAGGAGGTCACCGCCGGATCAGGCCGTGCTGCTCGGTTCCAGGACGAACTTCCCGCCCGCCTGGCTCACGTCGGTCGGATAGTCCCCGGACAGACAGGCTGTGCAGAACCCGTCCTTGGGTGCTCCGGTGGCGGAGATGAGCCCGTTGAGCGAGAGATAGCCGAGCGAGTCGACTCCGAGAAACTCGGCGATCTCGTCGATCGACTTGCTGGCGGCGAGCAGCTTCGACTGATCCGAGGTGTCCATTCCGTAGAAGCACGGCCAGCGGTAGGGAGGGGACGAGACCCGGAGATGGACCTCGGTCGCCCCGGCCTTGCGGACCATCTCGATCAACTGACGGGTGGTCGACCCGCGCACGATTGAGTCGTCGACCAGCACCACCCGCTTGCCCGAGAGCGTCGAAGGAATCGGGTTCAACTTGAGGCGGATCCCCCGATCGCGCAGCATCTGGCTGGGCTCGATGAAGGTGCGCCCGACGTAGCGGTTCTTGACCAACCCGTCCGCATAGGGGATCAGTGACAGTTCGGAGAAACCCTGGGCGGCGGGGATACCCGATTCCGGGACCGGCACGACCACATCGGCCTTGGCGGGATGCTCGGCGGCGAGGATTCGTCCCATCTGCTGGCGGGCTGCGAAGACGTTGCGGCCGTACAGCTTCGAATCGGGCCGGGCGAAGTAGACGAACTCGAAGAGGCACAGGCGGGGTTGGGCATCGGCGAACGGTCGAAACGTGCGCAGCCCGGTGGCGTCGACCACCACCATCTCTCCCGGCTCGACGTCGCGCACGAACTCGGCGCCCACGAGGTCGAGCGCAGCCGTCTCCGAGGACAGCACCCACCCGTGCTCGCCGATACGACCCAGACACAGCGGCCGGAACCCGTGGGGGTCGCGGATCCCCACCAGGCGGCCCTGATCCATCACGACCAGGGAGAAGGCCCCTTCGAATCCGGGGAGCACCTTGCGCAGCGCCAGTTCGAGGCCGCGGGCGTCTGATCGCTCGTCGTCGACCTCCCGGGCGATCGCCTCGAGCATCAGATCGGTGTCAGAGGTCGTTCGCGGCGTCCCGAGCCGGGTGACGAGATCAGCGGTGTTGGTGAGGTTTCCGTTGTGACCGAGGGCGATCGAGGTGTTCCCGATCTGGCGGTGGACCGGCTGTGCGTTCTGCCACGAGGACGAGCCGGTGGTGGAGTAGCGGGTGTGCCCGATGCCGATGTGGCCGTCGAGTCCCGCCAGGTCGGCCTCGTCGAAGACGTTCGACACGAGTCCGAGATCCTTGACGACGGTGAGCGTGTGCCCATCCGAGGTGGCGATCCCGGCCGACTCCTGCCCGCGGTGCTGGAGGGCGAAAAGCCCGAAGTAGATGAGGGTCGAGACGTGCTCGCCGGGCAGGTAGACACCGAATACGCCGCACGCCTCTCCGGGCCTCGAGAGATCCGCGGGCGAGGGCGATTCCTTCACCGCCGCCATGGTAGACGCCGCCCGCCGGCGGCCGGCACGGCCTAGATTGGCCTTGTGCCAGTGTGGTGCTTCCTCTGCGATGTGCCGGTCGAAGGCGACGTCTGCCCGAGATGTGGCCGGCCGGGAACCGTGGTCGAGGACGCCCCCGCCGAGGAAGGCGAACGCGGCGCCTGGTGGGAGGGTGCGAGACGGATACCGAGGGCAGCGTGGCTGATCGCCGCGGTCGTCGCCATCGTCGTGCTGTTCGCCGTCCTCCAATCCGGCTTCCACCTCGAGTGAAGGAAGGTGGGGGGCCGATCACGGGTGACCGCGGTGGT
The DNA here is from genome assembly GCA_036525795.1 of Acidimicrobiia bacterium. Classification (GTDB taxonomy): domain Bacteria; phylum Actinomycetota; class Acidimicrobiia; order Spongiisociales; family ZC4RG35; genus DATCZS01. The sequence goes on from DATCZS010000074.1 coordinate 3,677, forward strand.
TGCCGCCCGCAGGGCGCCGGTCGACGTCGGGGTGTGCGTCACGCCGCTGCGGCGTCCGCCGCCGGCTCGGAGGCGGTGACGACCGCCGTCCCTTTGAAGAGGACGGCCGTGACCGCTCCCGACATGACGGCGATGAGCCCGGCGAGGACGAACACTCCCCGCACGCCCATCACGGCGGCAGCCACCCCGGCGAGCGCCATCGACGAGACCTGGGCAGCGGTGATCACCGTGTTCAGGGCGGCCCCGGTCCGTCCGCGGACGGCGTCTTCGACCTCGGTCTGGATCAGCGTCGA
>DATCZS010000075.1:0-10951 GCA_036525795.1 Acidimicrobiia bacterium
CTCGGCGATCGTGGCCGAAAACAGGAACGTCTCCTCGAAGACCACCGCCACCTGCGACCGGAGATCGTCGAGACGAAGGTGGCGCACATCGACCCCGTCGATCGAGACCGTGCCCCCGCTCGGGTCGTAGAAGCGCGGCACCAGGTAGGCCAGCGTCGACTTTCCCGAGCCGGTCGATCCCACCACCGCCACCGAGCTCCCGCTCCGAACGCGGAGGTCGACCCCGGACAGCACAGGGGGTCCTTCCGGGTAGGCGAATTCGACTCCCCGGAATCGGATCTCCCCGCCACCTGGCGGCAGCTGACGGGGGTCCTTTGGATCGACGATCTCGGGGGCCTTCTCGAGCAACTGCAGCACCCGGGCGGACGCAGCCGCAGCCCGTGGGAGTTCGGCGAAGAACCAGCCGGTGAGCCGCAGCGGGAAGATCAGGATGACGAGGTATTGGGTGAACGCCACGAAGTCGCCCAGGGTCATGATCCCGTCGATCACCCTCAACCCGCCGATCCACAGCACCGCGACCGTCGCGAGCGCGGGGATCACCTCGAAACCGGGCACGAACCGCGACCTGTGCCGGACCAGCTCCATGGTCTTGTCGTAGATCTGGGCGGCCACGTCGTCGACCCGCCCGACCTCCCGCTCCTCCCGGCCGAAGGCCTTCACGACCCGGATCCCCGAAACCCCCTCGGCGACGACCGAGCTCATGTCCGCCAGCCGCTGCTGGACCTCGAAGGACGTACCCAGCACCCTGCGGGCGTAGGTCATCGCCGTCAGACCCATCACCGGGATCGTCAACGCGGAGACCGAGCCCAGCACGGGATCCAGACCGATCAGCACGACCCCGACCAGAAAGAACATCGCCACGTTGGCGATGGTGATCGGCAGCATGGCAAAGACCAGGCGCACCTGGGACAGATCCGACGATGCCCTCGCCATCAACTCTCCGGTGGCGGTGGCGTCGTGATAGGAGAACTCCAGGCGCTGGATGTGCTCGAAGATCCTGTTGCGGAGATCGGTCTCGGCCCGGTAGCTCAACCGGAAGGCGAACCATCTCCGTCCCCCCACCCCGAGCGCCTTGAGCAGGCCCACCACCACGATCAGGCCCACGAGCGGAGCGAGCACGTCACGGTGCTCGCCGATGATGGCCCGGTCGATGACCAGCTTCTCGAGGTATGGCCCCACCACCACGGCAGCCATCCACGCCAGGGCGGCGACAGTCGACAGAACCGCGTCGCGCCGGTACCGCCCGAGCAGCCGGAACAGCAACGCCATGCCGCGGCGCACCTGGGGATCCCGGAATGAACGGGTCGTCACGAGGGGAACGTAGTGCGCGGCCTGGCGAAGCGAAAAGGCGCCGCGAGGCCACGGGGCCCGGTGCGGTCCGTGGCCACCACGGCCGCAGACCTTCCGGCCGCGCTCAGCCCGTCAGATCGAGTCCCACCAGCGCGCCCAGATCCTCCAACGCCTGTCTGGCCGAAGTCACCTTGATCGTCGCCATGCCCATCGCCCTGGCGGGCTTGAGGTTGGGACCGAGGTCGTCGAGCATCACGCAGGATTCGGCATCCACGCCGAGTCGCCCGACACACCGCCGGTAGATCTCCGGTTCCGGTTTGCGCACCCCCTCGACGACCGATTCGACGAAGACATCGAAGTGCCCGACGATCGGGCTGTCGCCGAAGGGAATCCAGTTGTTGGTGATCGCCGCCAGCCGGTAGCCGTCCGCGGAGAGCGCTCGAAGTGCGCGCAGCATCGACGGCCTGGGTCGAATCGACCCATCGATCCGACCCATCAACGCCCTCGTGTCGACCTCGTGGCCCGCCGCGGCGAACTCGGCGGCAAAGGCATCGAGAAAACCGTCACCGGCCAGTTCCCCCCGCTCGTGGCGGGCCCACGCCCCCCGAGTCCCCGATGCCACGACGGTGCGGCCGACCAGACCGGACGGGAGTCCGCTCTCCACCTCGAACCGGGCGATCGCCTCGAGCGGAGAGTCGAGCACCACGCCGCCGAGGTCGAAGATCACCGCCTCCGGCCGGGTCATGCCTCACCGAGGCTGGCACGGAGCAGCCCGATCTGCTCGTCGAGCATCTCGATGATCGTCGACACCCGCCGGCGCGGATCCGCCGCCACGAGCAGCCGATGGGCATCGAGCGGGGTGACCGGGGTGAGCGCCGCCAGCTGGAACGATGCGGTCACGGGGTCCTCGGACACGTCGAGATCGATTCCCCTCGTGTCCTCCCCCAACTCCGAGACGATCGCCATCAGCCGTTCCAGGAGGGACCGGGCTCGAGCCAGCGAATCGGAAGACGCAGGATCGGCGCCATCGGGGTATTCGCTCACCTCGGCCCACGGGTGCGGGTCGTCCTCCAGCCACCGGTCGACTCGAATCCGACCCACACCGGCCACCACGACCCCGCGATGGCCCTCTTCCATCTCCGTCACGCCCACCACCCGCAGGCGCGTTCCCACCTCGAACCGCTCCTCGCCGCCGCCGACCTCGGACCCGCGCTCGATCAGCACCGTTCCGAACGAGGACTCGTCGCGAAGGACCCGGTCGAGGAGCGCCTGATAGCGGGGTTCGAAGACCCGCAGCGGCACTGCGGTGAACGGGAAGACCACCGCCTGGAGCGGGAACATCGGGAGCCGTTCGGCCACTGGCGAACCGATCAGCTCGGTCGCTGTCGGACCGCGAACCGGAGCCTGGTGGCCACTTCGTCGTTGAGGCTGACGACGAACGAGTACGACCCTTCGGAAGGGAAGGTGAGATTGTTGAAGGTGAACGAGCGTGCCACTCCCACGTCGCTTCCCTCGGGGAGCCCCTGAGGTCGAGCCACCTTCACTCCCTGCTTGACCGGAGACGTCGGAAGGACTCGACCCCCGTCCTCGTCCTGGAGGTCGACCTCGATGACGAGGACCTGATCGGTCCAACTCCACGGGACGCGCACGCGCATGCCGAGACCGAGGGTGGGATACCGAGCGGGGAGTCCCGCCACGAACAGGGTGTCCCATCCACCGCCGAGCACGTAGAGCTTGCCCTGGACCACCTGAACGGCATCGGCGAGGAGGGCAAAGTCGATCGTTGGTTGGATGTCTTCGGTTTCCACTACGTGGGGGGATCCTACTCCCGGCCACAGACCGGCGGATGGGCATCAGCGGCGCAGGCGTATGCTGCGACGAGTCGTCCCAGGAGAACGTGTGACAAACCCGCAATCGATCGCACCGGCCACAGGCCGTCTGGGGGTGCTGCTCCCCGGCATGGGAGCGGTGGCAACCACCTTCATGGCCGGGGTCATGGCCGCCCGCAAAGGCACCGCCGTTCCCATCGGGTCTCTCACCCAGCTGGGGCACATCCGCCTGGGCAAGCGAACCGAGGATCGCAACCCCGCCATCAAGGATTTCGTCCCCCTCACCCCGATCGACGATCTCGTATTCGGCGGGTGGGACCCCTATTCCGACGACGCATACACCGCGGCGATGCGCGCCGGGGTGCTCCAGCCCCAGCATCTGGAGGGAGTGGGGGACGAACTGAGGGCCGTCACCCCGATGAAGGCCGTCTTCTCGCCCAGGTGGGTGAGCCGGCTGGAGAACGTGGACAATGCGGGCGACGACGAGAGCCACCTGGCGGCGGTGGAGCGGTTGGTGGAGGACATCGAGCGCTTCCGCCAGGATCGGCGCTGCGATCGGCTCGTGATGGTGTGGTGCGGTTCGACCGAGGCATACGAGGAGCCCAGCGAGGTGCACGCCAGCCTCGCGGCGTTCGAAGAGGGTCTGCGCACCGACGACCCGCGCATCGCCCCCAGCCAGCTGTACGCCTATGCGGCCCTCACCAGTGGCGTCCCCTTCGCCAACGGCGCCCCCAACCTCACACTCGACTTCCCCGCGATGGTGGAACTCTCCCGGCGCGAAGGCGTCCCCATCTGCGGCAAGGACTTCAAGACCGGCCAGACGCTCATCAAGACGATCCTCGCCCCCGGGCTCAAAGCCAGGATGCTCGGGATCCACGGATGGTTCTCCACCAACATCCTCGGCAACCGGGACGGTGAGGTGCTCGACGCCCCCGAGAACTTCAAGTCGAAGGAAGTCTCCAAGCTCGGCGTACTCGAGCACATCCTCCAGCCGGGGGCGTATCCCGAGCTCTACGGCGACATCTACCACAAGGTCCGGATCAACTACTACCCACCCCGGGGCGACGACAAGGAAGGCTGGGACAACATCGACATCTTCGGATGGCTGGGCTATCCGATGCAGATCAAGGTGGACTTCCTCTGCAAAGACTCGATCCTCGCCGCCCCCCTCGTGCTCGATCTCGCCCTGCTGCTCGACCTCGCGGCCAGAGCAGACATGAGCGGGGTCCAGGAATGGCTCTCGTTCTACTTCAAGAGCCCCCAGGTCGCGCCGGACCTCTACCCCGAGCACGACCTGTTCATCCAGCTCACGAAGCTGAAGAACACCCTCCGCCACCTCATGGGCGAGGACCTCATCACCCATCTCGGCCGGGAGTACTACGAGGTCTGACGCACCGGGGTCACCGGGGCAGCGGAAGGCATCGGGGTCCCGCTTCCTCGTCCCCACGGCCGTGGCAGACGCCGCGATCGCTCGGTCCGGGTAGCCTGCTGAGCATGCAGACGCACGCCGAGCTATGGGAACGTCACAAGGCCGTCATGCCATCGTGGTTGGGCCTCTACTACGCGCAGCCGATCGAGCTGGTGCGAGGTGAGGGACGCCACGTGTGGGACCGCGAAGGCAACCGCTACCTCGACTTCTTCGGCGGGATCCTGACCACGATGACCGGCTACAACCTCCCCGAGCTGACCGAGGTGATCACCGCCCAGGCCACGCAGATGCTCCACACGTCGACGCTCTACCTGATCGAGCCGATGGTGTCCCTGGCCGAACGCATCGCCGCCCTCCTGCCGATCCCGGACGCCAAGGTGTTCTTCACGAACTCGGGCACGGAGGCCAACGACGCGGCGCTGATGATGGCCACCACCTACCGACGCTCGCGCCAGGTCATGGCCTTCCGGGGCTCGTACCACGGACGGTCGCACTCCGCGCTCGCCGTCACCGGCCAGACGTCGTGGTCAGCGACCGAGAACAGCCCGTTCACCGTCCACTTCCTGCAGAGCCCGCAGAGCCTCCGCGAGGCGTACGGGATCCACGGCGACTCCGAGCTCATCGATGCGACGGTGGCCGACCTGAGGAGCCAGTTCACCACCTCGGTGCGGGGCGGAGTGGCCGCGCTGATCGCCGAGCCGATCCAGGGGGTGGGAGGGTTCGTCCCTCTGCCGGACGGGATGCTCGCCGCCCTCAAGAAGGAGCTCGATCTCCACGACGTGCTGCTGATCGCCGACGAGGTGCAGACCGGTTGGGGACGGACGGGCGACCACTTCTGGGGCTTCGAGGCTCATGGCGTGGTGCCGGATCTCGTCACCTTCGCCAAAGGCCTCGGCAACGGCCTCGCCATCGCCGGGGTGGCCGGCAGAGCCGAGCTGATCGATTCGATCCATGCCGTTTCGGTCTCCACCTTCGGCGGCAACCCCCTCGCCTCGGCGGGGGCGCTCGCCAACCTCGAATACCTCCTGGCCAACGACCTGCAGTCGAATGCGCGCATCCGGGGGGGTGAGCTCCGCTCGCGACTGGATGCGGCCGCCGCGCAGCACGCCGCGATCGCAGAGGTGCGGGGAAGGGGCCTGATGCTCGGAGTGGAGTTGAACCGGGCCGACGGGGCCCCCGACCCCGCCGCTGCAACCGCCATCCTGGAGTCGGCCAGACGGCACGGGCTGCTGATCGGGAAGGGCGGGCTCCACGGAGACGCCCTCCGCATTGCTCCCCCGCTCACGGTGACCGGGGCGGAGATCGGGGACGGAGCCGACCGCCTCGATGCCGCCTTCGCCGATGCCCTCGGCTGAGGGAGATCTGCGGGTCGGACGGTTCCTCATCCCCGACGCGGAACTCGCCTGGTCGTTCTCTCCCAGCGGAGGTCCGGGGGGACAGCACGCCAACCGCTCGAACACCCGCGCCGAACTGCGCTACCAACTCGAGGCGAGCGAGGTGTTTCCTGCCGAGGTCAAAGCGCGCATGATCGACCACCTCGGAACCGCGACGGTGTCGATCGTCGTGGACGAGACACGCTCGCAGTGGCGCAACCGCTCAATCGCCAGACGCCGGCTGGCCGAACGACTGGTCAACGCCATGAAGACGGATCGACCGCGCCGGCCCACGAAACCCACCGGCGCATCGAAAAGGCGGCGGGTCGACTCGAAACGGCGGCGGGGAGAGACCAAGCGCCTTCGTCGCCGGCCGGAGGGCGACTGAGCCCTCGCCCCGTGGGCGGCGCCCGGCAGCGCCACGCGACCTCGAAGGGCCGGCAGGCGTGGTGCGGCGCTCCCGGGGGCGCTCAGGGCCTCATTCCCCCCGCAGCACGACCGCCGCCGCCGCCCGGTCCACCTTGCCGGTGCCGAGGCGGGGCAGCCCCTCCACCACCAGCCACCGCCGTGGCAGCTGGAATGAGGCGAGATCCGATCGGGCCAGCGCCTTCACCCCTTCGAGCGACGCCCGGGAGTCGAGTTCGACCATCGCTGCGACCATCCAACCCCATGTCTCGTCGGGGACTCCGACGACTACCGCGTCTCTCACACCCGGGATCGAACGCAGCGCGTCCTCGACTTCCAGGGGATCGACGTTCTCCCCCCCGCTGGCGAACACGTCGCCGGTTCGGCCGACGACGCGGAGCCTTCCATCTGCGAACACTCCCCGGTCCCGAGTGACGAATGGAAGCGGCCAATCGGGCTCGTCGAGGTAGCCGGGGGCGACCATCGGGCCGCCGACGGCGATCCGGCCGTCTCCGGTGACCGACAACTCCACTCCAGACAGCGGCTCCAGCCAATCCGGGTCGGGAGCGGACATCGAGGCGGTGGCCACGCCGGACGCGGTCTCGGTCATGCCGTATGTCGCCAGCGCGACCAGCCCCGCCGCTCTCGCCGATGCCACGATCGACGCCGGCACGGGCCCTCCCCCCACGAGCACCGCCCGGACACCCGAGAACCTTCGACCGGCGTCCAGCACCTGGCGCAGCGTTGCCGTCACCAGCGAGGCAAGCGTCACCTGCCCACCGAGCAGCATCGCCGCCCTCTCCGGGTCGAACGACGGCTCGAGCACCACGACAGATCGCTCCCGTAGCGACCGGACGACGATGCCGAGTCCGCCGACGTGGCACATCGGGAGCACCGCCAGCCATCGATCGGATGCGACGTGGTCGAGGTGGTCCCTGGTGGCCGCCGCCGAGGCATCCAGGTTGCCCCAGGTGAGCCGAACACCCTTGGGGGGCCCGGTGGTGCCTGAGGTGAAGACGACGCTGTGAATCGATGACGGGTCGACCTCGGCCTGCCATGACTGTGAGGATCCGTTCGCATCGACCGCGGGGATACCCAGATCCGGCCCCCGGCCCGCCACCGCGACCGCTCCCGCCCCGGTCACCACCCGTCGAGCTCGATGGGCGGGCCATCGCGGATCGAGGAGGAGCGGGATCAGCCCGGCTCGAGGGACGGCAAGGAGGGCGGCGACCGCCTCCGGTTCATTGCGCGCCCAGACGCCGATCCGGCTGCCCGGCTCGAGGTCGCCCATCGACCCGGACGCCCAGCGGCCCACGCGGTCGGCCACGTCGCCGAACGTCACACTGTCGCTCGGTGTCTCGAGAAAGACACGGTCCGATGCGACGTCGACCGCGGTCGCCAGCCAGTCTCTCATCTCGCCGCAGGCTACCGCTCATCCGCCGGACGACCCCCACCACCTGGCGCCCGACCTCCACCCGGGAGAGCCGGCCGTCCGGCGGCATGAAGGGAGGCAGGCAACCCCGGACGGGGACTACCGTCCCGTTCATGGTCTCCGAACACTTCGATCCCCATCGGTGGGAACCGGTGGCGGGGTTCGACTTCACCGACATCACCTACCACCGCTCCGTCGACATCGGCGCCGTACGGGTCGCCTTCGACCGGCCGGAGGTGCGCAACGCCTTTCGACCGCACACCGTCGACGAGCTCTTCACCGCGCTCGAGCACGCTCGACAGAGCACCGACGTCGGCTGCGTGCTTCTCACCGGGAACGGGCCGTCGCCGAAAGACGGCGGATGGTCGTTCTGCTCCGGAGGAGACCAGCGGATCCGCGGCAGAGACGGATACAAGTACTCGGAGGAAGAGGGAGCAGGCGGGATCGACCAGACCAAGCTGGGGCGACTCCACATCCTCGAGGTCCAGCGGCTGATCCGGTTCATGCCCAAGGTGGTCATCGCCGTGGTTCCGGGGTGGGCGGTAGGGGGCGGTCACTCGCTGCACGTGGTGTGCGACCTCACGATCGCCTGCGCCGAGCACGCCATCTTCAAACAGACCGACGCCGACGTCGCCAGCTACGACGCGGGGTACGGATCCGCCTACCTGGCGCGCATGGTCGGTCAGAAGAAGGCGCGGGAGATCTTCTTCGTGGGCGCCGATCACTCGGCGCAGGAGGCCTGCGAGATGGGCATGGTCAACCGGGCCGTTCCGCACGATCAACTGGAGCCATTCGCCCTCGACTGGGCGCGTGCCATCACCGCAAAGTCGCCCACCGCCCAGCGCATGCTCAAGTACGCCTTCAACATGGTGGACGACGGCCTGGTCGGCCAGCAGCTCTTCGCCGGCGAGGCAACCCGCCTCGGCTACATGACCGACGAGGCCCAGGAAGGCCGCGACGCCTTCCTCGACAAGCGTCCTCCCGACTTCACCGGCTTCCCCTGGCACTTCTGACCGGCGCGCTTGGCCCGCCGGCGCCATCAGCCGTCAGCCAGCACGAGATCCGCTGGTGGCTCGAGGCTCGCGACTCGATGCAGGCGCGTGACTCGGGCCGGGCGGCCGGCGGTCACCGTTCCGAGCGCCGCCCTACATGGCGAGGAGGATGCGACCCAGCGCGACCGAGCCGAGGGCGGTCAAGACGGTGAGGTAGGAGAGGCCGGTTGCCGCCATCACCCCTTCGTAGCCCTTCTCCTTCAACGAGAACCACACGCCGACCATCATCAGAAGGCTCAACCCGGCCAGCACCACGAACGTGATCGGCAGAAACCCGCCCACGGCGAAGGCGCCCATGCCCACGATGGCAACGGTGTCGACGGCCAAACCGCCGATGCCGACCGCGTCGAGGCGCCGCAATGCCCACCGCGGCAACGTGGGATCGACCAGATACCAGTGGCCGAGCAACATCTCACACGTGACGCCGCCAAGCGCGACCGCTCCTGTGAGGGCCAGCAGCGGGGCGGTCTCGCCCATCGCCTGGGCCAGATAGGAGACCGCGGCCAACGCCAGCAGCGGTGCGGCCAGGCGGGGCCGCCGGGCCATCACCATGGCGACCGACAGCGCGGCGATCCCGATCGCCCCTCCGATCGTGCCCGCCGACCAGATGCCGGCGAAGGCGGCGGCCAGTCCTGCCACCCACAGGTATCCGCGACCGGCGATTTGCCACCACGCCACCGCCGCCGTCCCGCCGGTGATGCCTGCCGCCCACATGGCGAGCAATGCGACCGGACTCAGATCGACGTCGAACGGCATAGGGGGTGAGCGTAGAGATCTCACGACCGACCGCCGAAACGGCCGGGCAGCGCTCCGGGGCCGGAGGCCCGCGCGCTCCTCTACCCTCCCCGCCCATGGACAGGCGACAGGCGTGGATCGGGGCGGCGCGGCCACGGACACTTCCGGCGGCCGTAGCTCCGGTGCTGGTGGGCTCGGGACTGGCGGCCGGCGATGGGAGCTTCCGACTCGATGCCTTCGTCGCGGCGCTGATCGGCGCGGTGGCGATCCAGGTGGCGGCGAACTTCGCCAATGACGCCTCCGATGCCGAACGGGGGGCGGACACCGGAGACCGCATCGGCCCCCAGCGGATGGTGGCGACCGGCGTGATCGACTCGGGGCGCATGTGGACCGCGGTCGTGATCGCCCTGGCCGTCGCCGCGGCGATGGGCGTGTGGCTGGTGGCCATCGCCGGATTGTGGATCGTGGTCATCGGGCTCGTCAGCATCCTGGCGATGCTCACCTACGTTGGCGGTCCTCTCCCGTACGGCTACCGGGGGCTGGGCGAGGTGATGGTGTTCGTCTTCTTCGGCCTGGTGGCGACCGTCGGCACGCGATTCGCCCACGGCGGCGGCGTGGGAGCCGATGACTGGCTGGCCGGGGTGGTCATGGGAGCGCTCGCAGCCGGGATCCTCGTTGCGAACAACCTCCGCGATCTCGCCACCGACGCGGCGGCGGGCAAGCGGACACTGGCCGTCATGCTCGGCGCCGCCCGCACTCGGGTGCTCTACGCCGCAGTCGTCCTCGGGCCATTCGCGCTGGTCGTCGGCGCCGCGGCCGCAGGAGTGCTTCCGCCGCCGAGCCTCGTCGCGGTGATTGCGGCGCCGCTCGCGGTCCGCCTCGTGGTCTCCGTCCACCGGGCCGCAGGTCCGGCCGATCTCATCCCCGTACTCGGCGCCACCGCCCGCCTCCAGCTGGCCGTCGGCGTTCTCCTGGCGATCTCGGTCGCCGTCTGAGCGAACGATCAGCCCTGGACGACGACGCTCCCCTGCATCCCCGGGTGAAAAACGCAGAAATACGCGTACGTGCCCGGCTGGTCGAAGGTGTGAGAAAACCTGTCGCCCGCCGTCATCGAATCCGAGTCCCACACGTCGGTGCTCGAGGTGGTGGTGTGCGTTCCCGACTCCAGCTTCCAGCGCACCGTGTCGCCCACCCGCACCGTGATCGAGGCCGGCACGAATCGGAAGTTCTCGATGTTGACTTCGAATGTCTCCGCCTCCACCTCGGTCGAGGTGGTGCTCGACGCCCCCGTCGTCGACGTGGCAGCCGAGGAACCGGTCGTAGACGTCCCAGCCGAGGAACCGGTCGTAGACGTCCCAGCCGAGGAACCGGTCGTCGACGTCCCAGCCGAGGACCCGGTCGTAGAG
>DATCZS010000076.1:0-13529 GCA_036525795.1 Acidimicrobiia bacterium
GGAGAAGGCGCGCAGGAAATCGATGTAGCGGTCGCGAGCAGCGCTGATCTGTGAGGTCCCGCTCTCCGTTGCCTGCTCGCCCCGGTTTTCCATGGGTGCACGATGCGTTACGCGACGGGTTCGGTCAATGGGGGATTGCCCTGAACGGCGGCTCCGGAGGAACGGACACGCTCGCTTCGGCATCGACCCCGTCGTTCGCGAGCGCGCGTTTTCTCTGCGACGGCGGGCATGCCGTTCATCGCCCCGATCCTTCCGCCGACGAGGCGTTGCGCAGCGAACGACTGCCGGAGAGTCAGGAGGGACCGAAGGCTTGCCCTCGGGGCGATGAGACCGGTCAGCCGGTCACGGCGTGTGTGGAGCTGCGCGGGATCACCGGCACGAGCAGGAACGCCTCGCGCCCGCCGCCCGAGGAGAGTGTCACCCGGTTGTCGAAGATCGCCGACGGTCGGTTGTCCGGGTCGTTGTGGGTCATCCCCCCGGTCCCCCTGGTGGCGTAGTGGAAGAGCTTGCCGAACTCGTCGAGCGGTCCGGTGTACTCGTAGTCCTTGCCCCGAATGGTGAACGCCAGCCACCATCCGGCCGGCACCACGATCGACGAGGCAACGATCTCGACGTCGCACTCGTAGACATCCCCGGGAGTGAGCGGCTCGGTCCGGTCGTGGGGGTGGTACGGCCGCCAGAAGGTCGTCTTCTCGGGGTCGAGCGCCCGATGGGACGCCCGCAGCCAGCCGAATGCGATCGGCGTGTTGGGGTCGGTCGACCCCATGAAGGTGACCTCGTTGTCGTTGGGGTCGAACAGACGAACGACGCAGAACAGGTCGGCGTCGGACGTGGATGACGACACGAACAGCTTGGATGCCATCGGCCCTGTGATCTCCAGCGGCTCGCCCTGCGGTTCGAGCCAGAACGTGACCCCGTCGCCCATTGCGTCGTAGGTGAGCGAGGTCTCCTCGGTGGGCGGCTCGGTGACGAGTTTCAGATTGGCGCAGTCGAGGTAGAGCTTCGTCCACTCGGTGCGGGCGATCGGCCACTCCTGTTCGAACCGCAGCTCGAAACGCTCCCCCGGATGACGGATGTTGAGGGTCACGGGCGGAGTCTTCTCCCAGCCGTTGTCGATGCCCTTCAGGAAGTGGTCGAAGAACCGCTTCTGCAGGTCGAGCCCGTAGCCCGAGGAGAACAGAGACCAGTGGGAGTCGCCGTGGGCCTCCAGCCACTTCTGTTTCGACGATGCCTCCAGGTAGCCGTTGTAGTTGCCGCGCGGATGGATGCCGGCTCCACCCCAGTTGGCACAGGACAGCAGGGGAACCTCGACCTTCGACAGGTCGGGGGTGCGTTCCTTGTGCCAGTCGTCGCACAGCGGGTGCTGTTTCAACATCTCGTGGGCGTTGCGCCGATTGGCGGCCAACTGTTCGTCGGCGAGGGTGACAGGACCGGCCACCGATTCGCCGGTGTTCGGGTTCATGGCGGCGTTGTCGCCCCGGCCGTACTGGATGTTCACCACCTGGTGCTTGGCCCACCGCTCGCGGAACTGGCTGAGGATGCCTCCGTGATACCCCGAGTCGCGGTAGGTGTCGTTGCCGCCCTCCCACGGGATGATGGCGGTCAGGTGCGGGGGGTGCATGGCCGCCACCCGCCACTGGTTGCGGGCGTAATAGGAGATGCCCAGCATGCCGACCTTGCCGCTGCTCCACTCGGCGGTCCCTGCCCATTCGATGCACTGGTAGAGGTCTTCGATCTCTCGGGGCGAGTCGGGTTCCATGATCCCGGGCGACCAGCCGGCCCCACGCGAGTCCACCCTGACGACGGCGTAGCCGTGTGGCACCCAGCGTTCGGGGTCGGTGACTTCCCAGTTCTGGTACTTGTTCGTCGACCCTTCGAGGATCTCGGGGTGGTCGGCCACCATCTTGTTCCACTGCTTGGCGTAGCCCTCCTGGTAGGCGACGCCCTTGCCGTAGATCCCGTACGTGAGGATCACCGGGTAGCGGCCGTCCTCGATCGGGCGGAAGACATCGGCTCGCAACACGAGTCCATCGTCCATCTCGATGGGCTGATGCCAGGTGATCCGCATCCCATCGCGAATCTCGGTGCGTGCTTCGACCACGGGCTCTGTCATGGTGGCTCCCCGGGAGACGGCACCGGACACTAACTCGCACTTCTGGCCGACGTGTGGGAACGCCTTGCCTGCGCCAGTCCGAGGCCACCGCCCACGTGACCGCCTCCGATGGTGGTCAGGGACGGCGTCGATCCGTCGACCTCCGGTTTTTCAGACCGGCGCTCTACCAACTGAGCTACCTGACCATGTCAACACATCGGGACCCTTGCGGGTCCCAATGTGTGTGGCGGGGATGACGAGATTTGAACTCGCGACCTCCGGCTTGACAGGCCGGCGTGAACTCCAGGCTTCACCACACCCCCGAGTTGTCCTCGACGCCAACCAGATCGGTGGCACGGGACGCGCCGGCAGTATATGAGGGCCGCCCGATCCCGACAATCCGGAGGTCGGCTCGGGCGGTCAGCGATCGGGGGTCGACCCGATCGCCGTCCCTTCGTGTCTGGCGAGACGGGCGACGTGGGGTGGCACCTCGTCGATGATCTGCTGTTCGAGTTCGCGTAGTTCGCGGCTCGGTTCCAAACCCACGTCGCCCAGCACGCGTTCCAGACGGCGCAGCGCTCGAAGTGCCTCCACCCGGCGGCCGTCTCGCGTGAGGCCATCGGCCAGCAGGTACCAGAGACGTTCCCGGTATGGGTTCTCTTCGACCAGGTTCGCCAACAGAGGCACCGCCCGTGCCGTGCGGCCCAGTTCGATCTCGGCCTGGACGCGGATCTCGATGGTGCTCAGCCGGAGTTCCACCAGCCGGCGCGCCGTGGACTGAAGGAAGGGGAGGTCGCCCAGGACACCGAACGGCTCGCCTCGCCACAGACCCATCGCCTGGGTGGCGGCGGAGAGCGCCGCCCGGGGATCGGAGGGCAGCAGGCTCTCGGCGGTGAGCGTCATCCGCTCGAACCGGACTGCATCGATCGCCTCGGGGACGACGTCCAGCTGATACCAGCCGTCACCGGATCGCAGCCGGTCCTGTCCCAGAACTGCCCGCAGCCTGGAGATGTGGGATTGGAGGTCGGTCTCTGCCGCCGCCGGCTGATCGTCTCCCCAGACATCGGCGATCAAACGGTCGACAGGAACGGCGTGTCCGACGTCGAGCACGAGGGCGGCCAGCAACGACTGGGGTCGGGCACCACCGATGTGCTCGATGCGGCCATCCACCTCGAGCTCAATGGGCCCCAGGATTCGAATCTCGATCGACGACACGTTTGTTCCTTCTGTCACTTTCTCGCACGCGGGTCAAGGGCGCTAGGGGCATTCACCAGTGGGGTGCAAGCCGGTGGCAAGGGGACGCCGAGGATCGTCTGACACGCTGGGGGAGTGGAGAGCCCGCGAGAAAGGAGTGGGTCATGACGCTTCTGAGAGAACCCGAGGTTGGTGCCGTCGTGCAGCCGGCCGAAGAGGTTCTCCAGCGTGAAGCCCCCGCACCCCGCCGGCAATTGCCGGTGCCCGGTCGCATCCATTGGATGGAGTGGCTGGTGGCGGTGGCAGTCCTGGTCGGAGCGTCGGCGCTGGCGGTGTGGCTGGCACGTGACGATGTGCCCGGCGTGACCGTCGAAGAGACCTCGCCGCTGGTGCTCGGCGCCCGCCTCCTGGACGGCACGGCATACATCCCGGAGTTCGTCGGTTTGTCCGGCGGTGATCTCCCGGTGGTGGAGTCCTCGCCGCTGGTACTGGGCGTGCGGATGACGGACGGGACGGTCTTCGTCCCGGAGTTCGTCGGTTTGTCCGGCGGTGATCTTCCGGTGGTGGAGTCCTCGCCGCTGGTGCTGGGCGTGCGGATGACGGATGGGACGGTGTTCGTCCCCGAATACGTCGGTTTCAACGGAGGGGACGCTCCGTTCATCGAGGCGTCGCCGTGGATCCTCGGGGCCCGGCACCTCGAAGGCGTGGTGTTCGTGCCGGAGTACGTCGGCACGTCCGAGACCGAGGTCCCGGACCTGCCCTAGTCGACAAAGGAGGATGTGAATGGCGCAGACGATCGAAAGACCGGCAACAGCCGTCCCCACCCGAGGTGGCAGGTGGCCCATCGTCGCCCTGGCGGTGATGGTCGTTGCCGCCCTCGGCGCAGGGACCTGGTGGCTCGTCGACGAGTACACCGGGGTCGACCGCCAGATCGAGGTGCTGATCGACGACTACCTGCAGGCCTGGGTCGACGGCGACGGAGAGGCTCTGCTGGCCGTGATGACGCCTGGTGGGCGCCACGTAAGTTCTGGCACACCCGACACCGGGTACAGCGGTGAGGCACTGGCTGCCTTTGTCGAATCCATCGACGCCACGTACGGCTTCACGATGCAGACACTCGGCGATCCTGTGATCGTCGAGAGCACCAACTATTACCTAAACGACTACTACCTGGTCTCGCAGCCGGCCGATGGAAGCCTGACGGGAATCGGATTCAGCCTCTTCCACGTCGTCGAGCGAGACGGCGAGTTGCTGATCTCCTACCACGAGTGGGTGGATTGACCGGAGTAGTCCGGGAGCCGACTGGGACGGCCGTCAGAAGGGGGTGGCACCGCCAGGGCCATCCCCCTCTGGGCGATAGGTGACGTCAACTCTCATGCGTGCGTCAACGCGACCTTGCCGAGCTGCTTCCCGGCGTCGAGATGGTGGATGGCAGCGGGGAGATCGGCAAAGTCGAAGACCGTGCTCACCTTCGGTGTGACCGATCCGGCGGCGATCAGCGCCGTCACTTCGGCGAACTCGGCATGGGTGAACATCGTCGAACCGAGGATCTCGAGCTGTTTGAAGAACAGCACCGGAGCGGTGATCTCGACTTTGGTCCCGCTGGTGGCGCCGCACACGACCAGTCTTCCCCCGGGGCGGAGGCTTCGGATCGACTGGTCGAACGTGGCCGGTCCGACGCTGTCCACCACCACGTCCATCCTGGCGGGAAGCTCTTTGGAGAACGCACCGTCGGAGGCGACCGCCGCCACCGCCCCATGCTCGAGGGCCCACGCCCGCTTGTCGTCGGTGCGCGACGTCACCGACACGCGCGCCCCCATCGCCTGGGCGATCGCCATCGAGGCGGCGGCGACACCCCCTCCGATCCCCACCACCAGCACGTGTTCTCCGGCCCTCACCCTGGCCCGGCGGAGCATGCGGTAGGCGGTGCCATAGGCGAGCCCGTACGAGCCCGCCTGTTCCCATGACAGCGTCGCCGGCCGCGGAGACACGTTGCGGGCGGCCACCACCACCTTGTCGGCCAGCGTGCCGGTCGTGTGCTCTCCGAGGATCTCAAACGACCGGCAGTAGACGATGTCGCCCGCCAGACACTGGGGGCAGGTGCCGCAGGACACCGAAGGGTTGACGACCACTTCGTCGCCTTCGGCCACGTTGGCCACCCCCGCCCCGACCGCATCGACGACTCCGGCGCCGTCTGCGCCGGCGATGTGGGGCAGATGACGTGGGGCGGGCATCCCTCGGGAGACCCAAAGGTCGAGGTGGTTGAGCGCCGAGACGCGTAGATCGACGCGGACCTCACCCGGTCCGGGGATGGGCTCGTCGACCTCGTCGAGGCGGTAGGACTCGGGTCCGGTGGTGTCGTGGAGCTGCCAGGCGCGCATGGTGTCGAGGGTAGGCACATCGACTGCCTCAGCGCCGCGGTGCGGCGTATGGTCGAGACAGAGAGACAGGAGCCCCGATGTCGGAGACGCCGATCATCGAGTCGGTGGTGATCAACACCTCTGATCACGATCGACTCGTCACCTTCTGGAGCCGGTTGCTGGACGTCGAGGTCGCCCACTCCATTCCGCCGTTCTTCACGTGGCTGCGGCCCCAGCGCGAGGGAGGGATCTCGATTGCCATCCAGACGGTTTCCGACCCGACCCCCGGGAGACGCCGTCTCCACCTCGACATGGGCGTGAAGGACATGGGTGCGTCCGTGGCCCGGGTGCTCGAGCTGGGCGGCTCGCATGTCGAGGAACACGAGATCGAGGGGTTTGCCTGGAAGGTGATGGCCGACCCGGACGGCAACGAGTTCTGCCTCGCTCCCGCCGGGTGAGACGGCTGGCTACGGTGGCGCGGTGTCGCACTCGACCGCCATCATGGTTCGCTTCGGGGACCTCGACCCGTACGACCACGTCAACCACGCCCGCTACCTGACCTACTTCGAATCCGCCCGGATCGAACTGCTCGAAGAGATCGGTTTCGGAATGGGCGTGATGAAGGACCGCGGGTTTCAGATCGTGCTGGTGGAGATCACCGCCGGATTCCACGCGGCGGCCGGTCTCCATGACGTGCTCACGATCTCAACCGATGTTCGAGAGGTGAAACGAGCCACCACCCGATGGCGCCAGGAGGCCCGTCGCGGCGACGAGCTGGTGGCCACCCTCGATGTGCGCGCGGCCTTCACGGACCTCGACGGCCGTCCGACCCGCCCGCCGCCGGGGTTTGCCGAAGCCGCCTCCCGGTTCCAGGCTCCATGACGTCCACAGGCCCTTCGGTCAGCGCTCGGGGACGACTCAGAGACGTCCGGCTTCCACGATGCGGTGCAGGAACTCCCGGGTCTCGGGGTGCTTCGGCTCGGTGAACAGCTCGGACGGAGGCCCTTCCTCGATGATTCGCCCGCCGTGGAGGAACCCGACGCGATCGGCCGTGTCGCGGGCGAATCCCATCTCGTGGGTGGCGATCACCATCGTCAGGCCCTGATCTTTGAGCTCGCGGATGAGGGCGAGGACCTCGCCCACCAGCACGGGGTCCAGCGCCGAGGTCACCTCGTCGAGGAGAAGGAGCTCCGGGCGCATGGCCAGCGACCGGATGATCGCCACCCGCTGCTGCTGTCCGCCCGAGAGGCGTTCGGGGAACTCGGAGGTCTTGTCCGCCAGATCGAACCGCTCGAGCAGCTCCATGGCCCGATGCTCGGCCTCCTCACCCGACACGGCCTGGACCTTGCGCGGCGCAAGGGTGATGTTGTCGAGCACCGAGAGGTGCGGGAACAGGTTGAACGACTGGAACACGATCGCCATGCGCGATCTGACCTCGTTGGGGTTGACGTCCGGGTCGGTGATGACGAGATCGTCGAGCTGGATCTGTCCGCCGTCGATCGGGACCAGGAGGTTGATGCACTTGAGCAGTGTCGACTTCCCCGATCCGGACGCCCCGATGAGACAGACCACTTCGTGGGTGTCGACCTGGAGATCCACGTCGTCGAGGACCAGCCTGTCGTCGAACGCCTTGCGGACGTCGGACACCGTCAGCTTCCTCACGCTCATGTCGCCACCGCCTGCTTGCGGCGCCGATCGCGCTCGGTGTACCAGTCGGCGAACCGGGCCATCGGGACGCTGACGACGAGGAAGAGCACCGTTGCCGCCAGATAGGGCGTGTAGTTGAAGGTGGCGGCCACATCGATCTGGGCCTCCCTCACCCCCTCGCGGGCTCCGAGCACGAACACCAGGGCCACGTCCTTCTGCAGGCTCACGAACCCGTTGAGCAATGCGGGGATGACGTTGCGCACCGCCTGAGGGACGATCACGTAGCGGAGGCTCTGCACCTGTGTGAGACCGAGCGACCGGGCCGACATGCGCTGGCTTTCCGGGACCGATTCGATCCCCGATCGGTAGACCTCGGCGGTGTACGCCGAGTAGCTGAGCACGATGGCGGCCATCCCCCAGAAGAGGCGGCTGTTGGTCACGCCGGGGAGCTGGAGGGCGGGGACGCCGAAACCGAGAAGCAGGATCAGCAGAATCATCGGCACACCCCTGATCAGGTCGATGAACACCACCACCAGAGAGCGGAGGGGGAAGAACGCCGGCCCTCGGAGCGAGCGGATCATGGCCAGGATCAGGGCGAAGGCCAGGATCGCCACCTGGCCGATGGTGAAGAGGCGGACGTCGAGCCAGAACCCGCGCAGCACGTCGGGGAACGAGTCCGAGAACTGCTCGAGGTCGAAGAACTGGGCCCGGACCTTGGGCCACGCCTCGGAAGAGATCACGAGCAGCCACACGATCACGACGAAGCCGATCGTCGACACGAACGCGATGAGAGCCCCCCTGGCCCCCTCCTCCCGCAGGGTCGAACGCACCCGGGGCCCGAACATGCTCGGGCCCCGGGTCGGCATCTCGCTTCCGGACGGCGACACCGTCACGAGCGCGGCGCTTCCGTCACTTGCTCAGGATCGGGATGTCGCTGGCTCCGGCCAGCCACTCCTCGGCCAGGGAGTCGAGTGTCCCTTCGGCCCGGAGGTCGACGATCACCGCGTCGACACACGCCTTCAGCGGGTTTCCGTCCTCGAACAGGAGTCCGAACTGGTCGGCCTTGTCCTCCTCTGCGGGGAGCACCCCGATGATCTGGACGCCTTCGAGTTCGACGGCCGTCACGAAGTACGCGGTCGGCAGGTCGAAGACGATGGCATCGAGCTGACCGGCGTCGATCGCCGACTTGGCGTCTGCGTTGGTGTCGTAGGCGGAGGCCGGGGTGTCCGGCTGGATCACCTCTTCGATGTATTCGAAGCTGGTCGTTCCGATCTGGGCTCCGAGGTTGTAGGCCTTGAGGTCGGCGATCGACGTCGCTGATGCCACCGGGCTGTCAGAGAGGCCGACCAGCGCCTGGTTGGTCACGTAGTAGGGCTCGGAGAAGTCGACGACCTCGTCCCGCTCGGCGGTGATCGAGTACTGCTGCAGGTTGAAGTCGAAGGTCTTCGGTCCGACCGCGATCGCCTCGTTGAAGTCGGTCCGCACCCAGGTCACTTCCTCATTCGTGAACCCGAGGCCGTCGGCGATCTCGTAGGCGAGGGCGGCCTCGAACCCTATCCCCGACTCGGGCTGGTCGAATGCCTCCCCATCGGTGGTTCCCACCCAGGGCGGAAACGCCGGTTCCCCGGTCGCGATGGTGAGCACTCCCGGGGTGACCAGGTTCAGGTCCTCCTTGGCACAGGACTCTCCGCCCCCGTCACCCCCGGTGTCGTCGGATGCACAGGCGGTGAGGATGAGCCCCAGCACCGTCAGCATCAGGATTCCACGCTTCATGGTCCCTCCTCGGACTGCCCTCTGATCGTACCGCCGGCAGGGATTGCTGCGCGAGTCCGACGCGATGACGCCGTGTGCACGGCGCGGTGTCGATGCGTCGCCGCATCGCGTTGTAGGCGCGACGAATCAGGTGGCTCTGTTCGGCGGAGCTCCGACCTGGGACCATCGGTGGCCGGCCACTGCCGGGACGGCGCGTTCGAGCCCGCCGAGGAGGCGGGCTCGAACGCGGGAGAGCGGGGGTCTCAGGTGTCGAGCGAGGTATCCGACTCCGGTGCCGGACCGAATCCCCCACCGAACCCGTGGTGGCCGAACCCGTGGTGGCCGAAGCCGTGGTGACCGAAGCCGCCACCAGGACCCTGGAAACCGGACCGCGGGCCCAGCTCCGAGCGGACGGCGTCGAACTCCTCCCGGGTCAGCTCACCATCGGCCCAGGCATCGGCGAAGGGGCCTTCCGGGTCGGTCAGGCGGTCCGCGAAGGGGAGCACGCCCACCTCGTCGCGGGTGAGCACTCCGTCCGACCACGCCTCTTCCATCGCCTCGCGGGCCTCCTGACGCTGTGCGCGCATCTCCTCGCGAGCGTCTTGGAACTCGGCGCGCTTCGCGTCGAGGGCCCCGAGGATCGCGTCGGCCTGGCTCCGGGAGATGGTGTTGGCGGCGACCAGTTCGTCGAGGACCTCTGCCAGCGCCCCTCCCTGGCGGTACTCGATGGGCGCCGAGGAAGCCTCCCCATCATCGGTCTGGGCGAAGGCGACCGCAGCCCCCGCAACGATCAGCACTCCGGCGGAGAGCGCCGTGATCCATTTCCGCATGCTGGCTCCTTTTCTGTCTTCTCCTGGCATGTACCGTCACCTTCGATCCGCCATGTGTGCATCCTGTGAGCCCTACCTGAGAGCCCGATGAGAAAACCACCCCGTCGCCGCGGTCATCAGTCGAGTTCGAAGCCGACGATGGCGCCGCCGGTGGAGGCGTTGCGGGCGAAGACCGTTCCGCCGTGGGCGGCGACGATGTGCTCGACGATCGACAGGCCCAACCCCGACCCGGGGCGGCTGCGGGCGTCGACCGATCGATAGAAGCGCTCGAACACGTGGGGGAGGTCGGCATCCGGAATCCCGGGGCCCCCATCGCGGACCTCGACCCGGCCGCCGGACAGGTGGATCTCGACCCCGCCTCCCGGAGGGCTCCACTTGACCGCGTTGTCGACCAGATTGCCCAGTGCCCGCTCGAGCTGAGCTCGCCGTGCCTGAACCTCCCGACCCGAGCCCAGCACCGAGATGACCGTCGTGGTGCGCCGTCGGTAGAGGTCGGCAACGGATTGGGCCAGCTCGTCGAGGGAGATGGGTCTCAGTGGTTCGTCGCTGTGACCCACGTCGGTGGCGAGAGCCACCAGTTCCTCGGACAGGTGCACCAGCTCGTCCGACTCGCGCAGAGCCATTTCGATCAACTCCCGTTGCTGATCGGAGCCGAGGTCACCGGCCCGTCTGTGCAGCGCTTCCAGAGCGGTCTTGAGGGCGGTGAGCGGAGTGCGGAACTCGTGGCTTGCATCCGACACGAGGCGCTGCTGCTGACGGCGCGATGTCTGCAGCGATCGCAGCATCGATCCGAACGCCGACGCCAGCCGTCCGATCTCTCCGGGCGCCTCTGCGTCGAGATCGGCGTCGAATCGCTCGGTGCGTGCCACCGATTCGGCGGTTTCGGTCAGCCGCTCGATCGGTCGCACCGCCCGTCCGGCCAGCAGCCACCCGGTTCCTGCGACAAGGGCGATACCGATCGCTCCGAGGAGCAAGAGGCGCCGGGTGAGCGCCGCCAGCGCCTCGTCGATCTCGGAAGCGTCGACGGCGACCTGCACCGCTCCGATCTCGAGTCCGAAGGGGCTGCCCCGCTCGCCGGCCAGGTGAGCAGTGATCATCCGGTGGCGGACGCCGTCGATCTCGATGTCGCGCAGCAGCGGGTCGCCGGGCGAAGCCGCCAGGGCCAGGTCGGGCTGGTCGACGGGCAGGTCACTGGCGGACGCGTCCGCCTTGAGCACCACGGTGCCGGTCTGATCGATCAGCTGGACGATGGCGTCGAGGCCGACCAGGGGGTTGCGGCCCATGCCCATGCCGCGACCCGGTCCTGTCTCAGGGAATCGAGGAAGGGGTGTACCGGTGCGCTCCTGGAGGGCCACGCGACCGAGGAGGTCTCGATCGATGCGTGATTCGAGCTCGGTCCGGGTTGCGATGAGGGCGGCCGCGGTGGCGGCGCCGATGGCGACGGTCGCGACGGCTGCCAGGGTGGCCGCCCATCGCCAGCGAAGGCTCATCGTTCCCTGGCCACGTAGCCGACCCCGCGCACGGTGTGCACCAGCCGCTGCTCACCGGCTGATTCGAGCTTGCGCCTCAGATAGCCGATGTACACGTCGAGGGAGTTCGAGGTGGTCTCGAAGTCGTAGCCCCATATCCGGTCGTAGATCACGTCGCGGGTGACCACGATCCCCTGGTTGAAGACGAGAAGCTCGAGCAAATCGAATTCGGTCTTTGTGAGATCGATCTGACGGTCGCCGCGACTGACGGTGCGGGCGGCGGGGTCCATACGGAGGTCTGCGAGTTCCATGCTGCCTCGTTCGCCGGATACCCCGCCCCGCCGGAGGAGGGCCCTGATCCTGGCCAGCAGTTCGTCCAGTGAGAACGGCTTCACCAGGTAGTCGTCTGCGCCGGCGTCCAGGCCCTGCACCCGATCACCGACCTCGTGACGGGCGGTCAGCATCAGTATCGGGACGGCGTTTCCTTTCGCCCGGACCTTGCGCGCCACCTCCATGCCGTCGAACCCGGGCATCATCACATCGAGAATCACCGCGTCCGGATCTTCTGCGGCGATGGCACGGAGCGCCTCGACCCCGTCGGGAGCCGTCTTCACCACGTACCCCTCGAACTCGAGCGCCCGTGCCAGCGACTCGCGTACGCCGCGGTCGTCTTCGGCGATCAGGAGAAGAGGAGAGGCCACTTGTCGATCGTATTCCGACGACCGGACCAATCCAGTGTGGGAGCGGGCTTCTCAGGCGATTCTCATCTGTTCCCGATGTGTATGACAATGAGAGCCGGAGATCGAGTGTGGGAGCGTTGCGTTCGAGTCTTTCACCGACCGGGGCTCTGCGCACCGAGTAACCGTCCGGTGCGCATCCTCCTTCGCCCGGCGGCGGCAGGTCCATCCACCTGCGACCCGTGGCCACGCCAGGCCGATGCCGCCTGAACCGACCGGATCTACCATCACCGCGTGTTCGACATCGCCACAGCAGCAGTAGAAGGAGCCCTTGCGGCCGGTGCCACCTATGCCGACGCCCGGGTGACGGCCCGCCGAATCCGGTCGATCTCGGTCCAGAACACCGTGGTCGAGTCGGTCTCGACGATCGAACAGGCAGGAGTCGGCGTGCGCGCCCTCATGGGGTCGTCGTGGGGCTTCTTCGCCACCGACGGGCTCGACACCCGCAGCGCTCGCAGTGCCGGCGGGCGAGCCGCCGAGATCGCCCGGGCGAGTGCCGCCGTCCCCGGCCCTCCGCTCCAGCTGGCCGACGTCCCGGTCAGCCAGGACCGCTACCAGACCCCGCACGTCGAGCACCCGTTTGCGGTGCCCATCGACGATCAGGCCGAGCTGCTCATCGACTCCACCCGGCTGATGCTCGAAGAGCCCCGGGTCGAGTTCGCCACCGGCTCGCTCGGGTTCTGGGACATCGAAACGTGGTTGGTCTCCTCGCAGGGCCATCGCATCCATCAGAACCTGATCCACTCGGGTGGAGGAATCCAGGCGACGTCGATCGGTGACGGCGAATCGCAGGTGCGGACCTACCCGCAGTCCCGCGTTCACTACGAGTCGGCCGGGTACGAGTCGATCAGGAACTGGGACTACCTGGCCAACGCCCCGCGCGTCGCCGCCGAGGCGGCAGCCCTCCTCGGTGCCGCCGAGATGGAGGAGTGCGAGAAGCCGCTGATCCTCGAAGGGTCCCAGGTGGCATTACAGATCCACGAATCCGTGGGCCACGCCATCGAGCTCGATCGGATCCTCGGGTGGGAGGCCGCCTTCGCGGGGACCTCCCATCTGGAGCTCCCCCGGCTGGGTGTCCACCGGTACGGATCGGACCTCATGAACATCACCGCAGACGCCACTCTGCCGGGCGCACTCGGGAGTTTCGGCTACGACGACGAGGGAACGCCCGCTCAACGGGTCGACATCGTCAAGGACGGCGTGTGGGTCGGCGTGCTCTCCGGGCGTGACTCCGCGTCGATCGCCGGCCTTCCGCCGGGAGGGATGGTTCGGGCAGACGGCTACGACCGCATGCCGATGGTCCGGATGACCAATGTGGGCCTGCTGCCGGGCGATTCGTCGCTCGAGGACATGATCGCGGCCACCGAGGACGGGGTGCTGATGGCGACGAATCGTTCGTGGTCGATCGACGACAAGCGGCTCAACTTCCAGTTCGGCTGTGAGATCGG